>NZ_JAEKCY010000011.1:0-215780 GCF_016405475.1 Pseudomonas sp. MF6767
TTTTTTTTTAGATATGCGGCCTAACTCTGGACCCTTACCGGGTGTGGCCGCCGGCCGCGGCAGATGTTGATAGAAGACAGGGGGGTGGGCGGGCGACACGAGATCCCAGATCGAGCCCCCAAGCATGAGGGCCAGACCGATATAGAGCAGCCAACCGCTCCGCCAGCCATAAGCCCGCATCAAAAACACCGCAGCCAAGACCAGGACAGGGCCTATCAGGCCGAGTGCAGTTCGCTGCCACTGCCGATGTTTGAGCCAGCCAAGGGAATTGACGAGCAGCGCCAGGGCCGCAAACAAGGGCAGTAGCGTGGTGATGAACAGGCCTTCCCACTGGCTCAAAAAGCCCAGACCGATTGCAGCGCCTAAGCTAGCCAGAGCAGGAAAACACGCGGCGCAGCCTAGGGCTGAAACCAGCACACCGACGGAACTGGCTTTGTCACCGATCCGCGTGAACAGATTGAGAGGATTTCTCATTGGTATTTCCTCCTATTGCTTGATGGTAGATGGATAGCCGGCATCCTCGGTCGCCTTGGTCAGGGCCTCGGAGTTGGTCTTGGCATCGTCGAAGGTCACGATGGCTTCGCGTTTCTCGAAACTCACCTCGGTCTTGGTCACGCCCTCGACCTGGGTCAGCGCTTTCTTGACCGTGATCGGACAGGCGGCGCAGGTCATGCCCGGTACCGACAGGGTGACGGTTTGGATGGCGGCCCACACCGGGGAAACCACGGCAATGAGCGCGAGAGCGGCAAACAGCTTTTTCATGGGAGACTCCTGCCTGATCAGTAAAACAACGGGAGGATGTAGGGGAAACCGAGCGCGACCAGCACGAGTGCCATCACGAGCCAGAAAATGAACTTGTAGGTAGTTCGTACCTGCGGAATTGCGCAGGTCTCACCGGGTTTGCAGGCTTGAGCCGGGCGGAAAATGCGCCGGTAAGCGAAGAACAGCGCCAACAATGCCGCGCCGATGAAAAACGGGCGGTAGGGCTCCAGAACGGTGAGATTACCGATCCAGGCGCCGCTGAAGCCCAGGGCAATTAGCACCAGCGGGCCCAGGCAGCAGGTGGACGCAAGGATCGCCGCCAGACCTCCAGCGAGGAGTGCACCACGGCCCTTTTGTGATTCAGACATGGGTTCAACCTTTCGAATGTTTGATCGATGGGTTAAGGTTATTTCCGTAGTCAGGTACGGAGTCAAGCGGTATGAAAAACACTGCGGAAAGCCTGACCATTGGCGTCTTTGCCAAGGCAGCCGGGGTTAACGTGGAAACCATTCGGTTCTATCAACGCAAAGGGCTGTTGCCCGAACCGGACAAGCCCTACGGCAGCATTCGTCGCTACGGCGAGGCGGATATTGCACGGGTGAAATTCGTGAAGTCCGCACAACGGCTGGGCTTCAGCCTCGATGAAGTGGCCGGACTGTTGCGGCTCGATGACGGTACGCACTGCAATGATGCGCGTGTGCACGCCGAGCAGAAGCTCGAAGACGTGCGGGGGAAACTTGCGGATCTGCGGCGGATCGAGTTGGTCCTGGCGCAGTTGGTTGATGACTGTTGCGCGAGCCACGGGACGGTTAGCTGCCCGCTGATCGATTCGCTGCATGGAATAGATAGCCACGAAAACTTCGCGCCTTAGCCTACGATTTCCCGTTTCATTGCCCCCCTGTTTGTCGGCTTGAACAGGAAAAGAGCGGCGCTCAATGAGCCCCGTTGACTGGCCAAACCTACGGTCTGCTTTTAGCCACGCTCTTACCCTACAGAGCCGAGAGTCCTGATCACTTCGAATGCAAATGATTGGTCAGTTGCAACGCAAATGGGTGGTCAAGTGGGGTGCAATTTCGCAGTTTTTGAGTGTGAGCGCGTCAATCAGCGGTTAAAGGGGATTAAGGTCTGAGATGCAAGGCGGTGTAGTTCGGACGCTTACAGAACTGGTGCCCACTTAAATGTAAGTGCACACCATGTCTTGGCTTTGCAGGGCTGGGTAGATGACTTGGCCGTACGCATACGTTTTAACTCTCGTCGAATTGGTTAGAGTTAATTATGAGGGCGCTGAAGATGAAGGCAGAATGAAGCGAGTCGATGCAGCGCTGGGTAATCCGCAGATAATCCAAGCTTTTGAAACGGTTCTGTATCAAGCGGGGCGCAAAAATGTTGATGCACCTGATGATGGACCCAAGCTTGTCGAAGCTATGCGAGAGGTTGCGAAGCAAGCAAAAAGATGAAATGGAGGAGCCAGTTGGCTCCTTTTTTCATGGGTGCTTCTGGCGTATCAAATCCTCAAGGACATTCTTCTGGTCATTCAGGGCTTGAAGCGCCTGAATCGCTGCCGGAGACACGGTTGCGCGAGTCATGGACAGGACGATAGCTGTGACTAAACCCATCTCTACACAAGCCAGAAGGGCGCACTCATAGCCGTAATTTCCGACTGCATACAGCCCCACATTTTCGAACCGCGTGAAGCCCACCTCATCGTCAAACATGCGCGTGTGCAGGGTCACGGTCTTGGCGTTTGGATGAGCGCCGAAGTCGATGGAGCTTTCGTACAGCTCGTACATCCATGCACCTAGCTTGGGGTCATGTTCATCCACCAGTTTCTGTGCGTCTTTTATCGGAGCTTTGAAGGCTTTCTTGCAGGCTTTGTAGTCCTCTGGTGAGTTGTTCCGCTTCAACCATACCAACGACAAGGCTTCGTCTTTACTCATGATGAGCGCATAGCAGGCTGTCTCCAAAGCGGTGCGAAGGGTAGGGAAGACGCCACCAGCGTGACCCGTCATGCCGATCCTGAAGGAGGTCATCAGGAGGAATCGAGCATTGATGCGCATGGAGTGAATGACCAGATCGTCAGGCTGGACGTTCGAGCCACTGACGTGCTCGGTCAGGAAACTATCAAGGTCGTCCATCATGGTCAGGAACGGTGAGCCTGCAGCCAGAATTTCGTCCAGATTCTCAGTCCCGGCGTTTATGTAGGCGCGGAACGAATCATCACCATTACTCTTGAACATCACAGACCCTCGCTACGTTTGTTTTTCAGTTCAGCCTTGTACTGAGCAGCCTCGGCTTCGATACGCTCCATCGTCCAGCCTGCTTGCAGCCATAGCGGCTCAAGGAGAGCGGTGAGGCGCTTGTCAGTCTCTGAAAACAGCTCGATGTCTTCGTTCAGGGCAGTGACAATCTCGTCGAAATCTCCCGCATACAGCACGTCCATGCTCTCGCGAAAGAAGGTGTGTGCAAGGTGGTTTCTGCGCTTGTTCGACCGATGAATCAAGGATTCCAGATCGGCTGGCACGGTCGTGATTTTTTGAGGGAGTGGACCAGCCTACCGAAGGTTTTTGAGAAGGTTTCGTCGAAAAATTCCTCGTATTCCTCATCCGTCCATTCACCCTTGCGAGGCAGGAAATCGAGGTAGAACAGGGCGTTCACTATCCCATGCTCCAGCACCTGCGCCATATGCATTGCCGCACCGTAGTACGCGCACATTTCTTTGAATTGCAGGGCTTGAGGGTCAAGCTCTTCCATTGGCTTTCCTAGGTCTGCTGACCGCTCATTGAGAATGGTGAATCAAAAGCGTTAGAGCCTATTTATTCCCTCTGCAATAGTCGTACAGCTGCCGGGGAACGGCTTTCGTTTTGAGGAAGTCAATCAGCTCCTGACCTCCAATACGATTGCCGAGGTCATAGTCTCGATTTCCTTGCAGATGTGCGGAATCCATTGCGTATGAGAATCCGCTTTTTTCGCCCATAAGGTGGATGTGACCGCCCACTATGAACGCTAGCGTTGTGGTCTCATCGCCGTAGCCGGGTAGCTTGAACGCCTGCATGGCTGCCATGAAAGAACCACTCAAGTATCCACGCACGAACGGGCAGAAAAAAAGGTCATCGAAGTTGGGTAGCTCTCGTGCCATGGTGAATTGCATGTCGATGAGTGCTGAGACTACGTCGATGGCGGCTTGGGTTTTATCATCGATCTGAGGCTGTGCTTTTGGTTCGTCTTTCTTCTTGCCAAATTTCCAGAACGCCATTTCCATTTCCCCACAAAAATGAAGCTGCCGAAATCAGTGATTGAACTGCTGCAGGAAGGCTCTCAAACCGCCTTCAGGGTTCACGCCTTTCAGTGCAACGAGCATCAGCACACCAATCATGCGTGCCTCTGATTTGTCCATTTCAGTGCCGCCAAAAACGCTCTCGATGGTAGGTAGGGTCGTCTCGATCCACTCGTTGAGCATTCGCATCGGGTCTTCCTTCATGCTCCCTTCGTCCAGCTCCTTTTTTTCCTGAGGGGTTATGGCATTGAATTCTTCTGCGAGGTGGAAGGTTTGAAGGATGAATGCCCGTGCCATGCCGATGGTTTCAGGCATTTGTGATGCGTAATAGCGGCTCAACCAGATCGGAAAATTCAAGCGTGTGAGCTTGTTAAAGTCGTCAGTTTTCTTTTTGACGAAGACGAAGAAAATCACGATTCCTGCGACGACTGCACCAAACAAAAACTCCATGATAAATTCCTTCCGTTCTACGTGTGTAGTGTTGGCGTTTCACGCCCTTTTTGTGCAATCGAGCTGGCTTCAGGATCTGCAGCGCGCCTTGTGGTCCAAGGTGCCTAACGGCAATCATACATCGTGGGCTGGTCAGTAACGATGGTCAAACAGGGCGCTGTAGTTCTTGTACAGGGCGTCATACTTTTCCCAATATGTTGCACCACTGGCGACGTAGAAGGTGAGGAACGTTTCCTTACCCTTGTCCTTGGGTTTGGTCAGAACCTTGTTAGCTAGATTCCAGTATTGGCGAAGCATCTGGTCATTGGCTTTACGTGGGATGGGGTATCGCCCAGCCCAAACGACAGACTCTTGATAGAACCTGAGTATCCGCTTCTCGTTGATGTTTCGCTTTGTGCCTACCAGTGAAGCCAGCTCGTTCAGGTCGTGGATCTCAGGCGCTGCATCGCCTCGACTGACAAGGACGGCTTTCATCAGGACTTCCAAAGAGAGTCCACACAGCATGTGATAAACGGGATTGCAGGCTGTGTGCATACTGAAGCCTTTTCCCAACCCAAGCGTCTCTGAGACGCTCTGGTGGTTCTCACTGCGCATCGAGTACCAAATAGCACCTGCAGAAGCGTGAAGGTCGTTGGCACGGTTCAGCCAGTGATTGCGATGGTTTCTATCCTCGACCAGGGAAGGGCGCTCGTAATCGTCATCGTATCCATCGATCTCATAAGTCATAGTGAAGTCCTAAATCAATTCTATAGACACAAAAAAGCCCCAATTAAGGGGCTTCTTGCAAAGAAAGATTTACTCTTTTATTTCAGTGATGGTGAAGCCTTTGAATGCTTTTTTATCGAGCAGTGCAGCACGAATGGTAGAGCGCTTTGCATCCGGCGATTCTGTACCGTCTTCATATTTGAAGGTAGATGGAGTAACAGTTTTCCCATCAGCGCTGACAGTAAAGCCGAGCAGTTTGTAGGCTTCTTCATCACTGCCCGGACCAGACAGACCTTTGCGCATGACAAGGATGGCCTTCTTGCCTTTACCGTTATCAATCTCGAATTTCTGAGCTGGTTTGGTTGGACCTTTTTCAGTTCCGGCTGCAGCATTGCGAGTACGCTTAGGCGCTTCACCAGAAGTAGCATTTTGCAGGGCTACGTTTGTGCCCTTGATAACTTCAGCAGCGACTTCGTAAGCCAAATCGCGGATTTCTGGACCCCAAGCTTGGACAATAGTCTCAAACTTGTTCGCGCCACGGATTTCTTTGAATTTAGCGCCGAGATTCTTCTCGTCGCGCTTGGCTTGTTCCATTTCAGTATTGAGCTTAGCGAATGTTTCGTCGTCAGCTTCGGACAAAGCTTTCATCATAGCGGCGCGAATATCAGCCAGTTTAGTGCTTTCACCAACAGAAGTGATTTTCTTGAAAATGTTTTTGCCCAGTTCCTTTGCTTCTTGGCTGTAGAAACGTTCTCCAAGAACCTTGTCGTATTCGTTCTGTGCAGAGCTAGGAGCTTTAGGAGTGTTTACCATTTTCGTGAATCCTTCCAATTGTAGTAAATGGGCATTGAATTACTTGCCAGAAAAGGTAGTGCAGAGGTAATGGCTTGTCAATTCGATTTCAGCGTGAAACCCGAGATTTCATAATCGGAAACGAAAAAAAGCCCCGCGATGGGGCTTTCTTTAGGAAAGAATTATGAATTGGTGGTGATAGCCACGCCTTCAAAAGCCGTGCGGTTGATCAAGGCAGCAATAATTTCGCGCTTATTCGCATTGGATTCTGTCCCATCATTCAGGAGGAACGAAGCAGGCTCAATGGTTTCTTTGCCTGACTCATCAGCGTGAATCGAGAACCCAAGCAATTCATAGAATGGCTTATCAGCTGATGGTTTCTGAGGACCGCGAGTCATTGTGACGACTACGGACTCATCACCCTTAGTGATGGTGTGGGTCACGGGTGGCTTCGGCTCAGTCTTAGGACGTGAGGCTTTGGTTTTGCCTACGGGTGTGGTCAGCGCTTGGTGGCTGTGGGTCAGCACCTTGAAGGCAAGCCCGTAAACGATCTCTTGGAATGCAGGGTCTTGACGGAACGACGACAGAATCTGCGAGATAGAAAATTTCGAGCTGATTTCAGCCAGCGCAGCAGCGTTTTCTTGCTCTGCATCCTTGATGGTCTTCAGCTCAACCATCAGCTCATGGGCTGCATCGTCGTCAGCGTTGCCGATAGCTGTTTTGATTTGTTCACGCAGCTCGCGAATTTTTTGACTTTCGCCAGACGAATTGATCAAAGCGTCAAGTACAAACTCGCCAATGATTTTTGCCTCTGGCAAGTGGTCAGATTTATCAATGGCGTTTTCGTACTGTTCTTTAAACGAAAGGGTTTCTTCAGGCTGAATGGTCGAATCAGTCATTGTTTGTCCGCTGAGCTTGGGGTTCGAAATTGGGGCGGTAATATACCAAAATCGTTGTGCTCTTTCAATTAACATTGCTTCGCAGAAATTCATTAGCCCAGAAATGGTATAATCTGTACATAACAAAATTACAAATTATGGCATCTCCAAAACCACTTAACGCAATAATGCAGCACCTGAAAAAAGTGTGGAGCTACAATCCTGCACTCGATCCAGACCTATTACCTCAAGAAGACGATGACCCTGCTGAAAACGGCATGAAGTCAGAAATCGATGTGGATAACGAATATGGAACCCTCTCTGGTCATAGGATTACTTCTGGTATCAAGAAGAACGGCAGTGAGAAATACGACAAGCCGACCGAAGAGGCGAAGATTAAATTCGATGCGATACTCAAAGAGTATTGTGAGAAGTATCAGCTAACAAGTCATTACAACCCGCTCTACGGAAACTATGTGTTGAAAGACGCGCAAGGGAAGGGCGTGTACAACGTCAAGGAGCATGGTGAATTCAGGCACAATGGCTATGACATTTTAGGCGACCACTACAAAGACATGGTACGTATCTCGGCGCGTCAGTTCTTGAAGAACAATCTGAAGGTTTGTCCTTTCGTTGAAGAGAATGACCCGAAAATCCCAGCCGCAGTGCAAGAAGCTAATTTACGTTTGACAATCGAAATCATGCTTGAGGAAGGTGTTGAATTCGAACGCTTGAAAATCAATAGCAAGACATGGAGACATATTTTAGACGACTACAAGCCGAAAGAAGAAAATAAGAATGACAAGCCTGAGAGCGGGGTCAGTGGGGTTGCACACGCTACACCACAAGCAAATGCGCCTCCTGCCGTCGAAGCTGACGAAGCAAAATCTCAATCCAAGGCTGAGGATAAACCAACAACTGTCGATGAAATTTACCCGGATACGAAGGTCGTGTCGTGGCTAGATTCTATGGCAAACGAAACCGTCCTAAATAAAGAAAAGCCTATAGAGCCTGTTACGCATGATGATGTAGTGAGTACGAAGAAGCCTATATTCAAAGAAGAAGAGGAAAAGGCTAGGCTTGAAAAAGAGCTTCGTTGGGCGCTCGATACAGCCGCTGGAAATGTCGGGCTTCTCCTAAAGCAGAACGACAGTTTTGCGGCTAGAAATTATCAAGTGGAATTTTCGGCAGAAGGTGAGACTGTGACCATCCAAAACGCACAGCCTGCAGCCGACAATAACATCCATAAAGTGACGTTGCAGACGGCTGAGATTCCTGACGGGAAATTATACAAGGAAGAGGCTATTGCCTTTTATGCAGATAAGCTTGGTAAGCCAGCTCCAGCCACCAATGCCGCTGATTTTGATGCGTTGTTCGATCCAAAGGTCCACTCTACTGAGAAGAAGGTAGAGGAAACGCCTGATGCTGAGACTGAGCCAGAAGCTAAGAAAAACAGAACGAAGCTCAAAATATGATCAGTCTTTTTATCAAATCCAAGCGACCTGAGAAAGTCATAGATGAGAGCATCCTCACAGATGCTTTTGTCAAAGCTGTTAAAGAAAGGCTTGTGAGGTGTCTTTTAAAATCAGTGCATGAGGTTCCTATCATCGTGCCAGTGTCCAATGTTCACTCGCCCAACGGGCGGGAGTGGCTTTTGGCTGCTGGGGAGGGCTACCAGATCCGAGACATGTCGCACCTTCAGGCGAAGCTCCTGAAAGGCATGATGGTGAACCTAGCTCTTGAATTCTCCATCAGTGCTACAGACGAAGGGCAGTTCTGCCTGTCTGTCCTGCTTGATGAGTCACAGAGCCTCATCCAGACGGTAATCGCCACAACGGACAGAGTGATAGGGGATTTGCCCGAGGATCTGGCGAGCGGTGCATTGGAGCCTCTACTGGCTGCGTATCTCAGCACCTCGTCACGCTACCTTGTGAAGGATCTGAACGACTACCTGAGCGAAAGCCCACGGCTCACAGAAGCCCTAGCCCGCTTGAAGGGATCGAAAGGTCCGCACCTCGTCAGCGCCGGGAACAGCCTTAAAAGCATTTTGGATCGGACGTTGCAGAAGGACAAACCTGTTCTGTTCGATGATCTGTACACGCGAGACACATCAAACACCTTCAACAAAGAAGCCCAGTGAAGGGCTTTTTTTACAACTGAGGTAGGTGGCTATCAACGCCTGCGGCTGGTGGTAGACGGTCCTCTTCAAGCTCCACGATGAGTGATGCCAGATGGTATTTCTTGAGGTTCTTGCTGCTAAACAACTCCATCACATGGAATGGCGTCAGAACGCTGCACTTGTTGTACGAAAAGCCATTTTTTAAATAGGCTTGGTCAAGGAAGTGAAGGTTTTGAGCGTAATGAGGATTGTCTTCGTCAGGCTTCAATAAGGTTCTTCTGAATAGGCTATAGCGACTGTCCAGCATCGCTAAATACCTTTCAATCTCAGGGCGAAGGGCGCTAATCATTGCTGGGTCGAAACTGTCCTTCTTCTTTTGAGTCCTGATTATTTCCATGATGTAGCTTGATGAGAAATTTTGCTCGACCGGCATGAAGCTTAGGTGGTTGTCGATGGTTTTGACTATATCATCATCGTACAGATTTATAGTTTTTCTCAAGTCATCCCTGTCCAACTCAAATCTAGTCATATTCCGAGCGGGTGAAAGGCTTTCAACTGGCTTAGCCTTTAGGTCTGAAATGTGTTGCTGCACCGCGCTTGGAGTCTCTACGGGTCCGAAGCTCATATTGTCAATGTCCAGATCGTCAAATTCAATCGACTTCAAAGCTAGCTGCTCTTTCGTTATTTTAGTAAAGTCATTTTCAGTGCTGGACATATCAAGCCTCCTTTAGCTTTTTCTTTGCCGTTAGGTATTTGTTTAATCCATGTCCGGCAGCAATAGGTAATCCCACAAACGCCAACAAGCCAAAAATCGTCATTGGTGCTTGCTTTTGGAATTCAGTGAATGTCACAAGCCAATCAATGAAAGAGAAATCAAAAGCAAGCTGAAAGAATTTGCTTGAGATGAGTAGGGCAGCAAAAGCGTAAAATGAGATTCGTGCGATCTTGTCTGTGTCGATTTTCTTGGTTAAGTGAAAGATCACATTGGCGATAACCAGCAATACAGCTACTTCGAGATAGTTGTTGAAGCTCGCTTCCATTCCTTTCGTCATGAAGAAAAATATTGAAATGTTAGCGATGACCGGGAAAAGGCTTTTATCAGATGCGAACCAAGCGGCTACAGATTTTGGTGTGTTGAGTACTTTCATTGTTAAAAAATTGGTTACTACTGCAATTATACCATTTTGTTTGCGAAATCTTCCTGTTCAAGCCTAAGTGCGTACAAAAACGCTCGACGGTCAGGGTTGCTGTCGTTCGTGAACGCACCAACGACTTTGCACGAGGCGGAATCAACAATGATAAAGCACGAAATCTTTTCAGCTCCTTTCTCGCGCAGCATGAGCATTGTGTGAGGCTTTAGGGTCTGAAACATCCCACGCTGGAGCGGTTCAGACGACTTGCCTGACTCATGGATAAGCTCGATTTCACAGTTGGGTATTTGTGAGGTGTACGGCTCCATCGCTTCGATCAAACTCGTTGTGTACAGGCTTGCTGGTTCTGCCAGAGGCTTTTTGTACAGCAGATCAAAACGACTGTCGTTGAAGGGTTTTTCGTACTTCCAATTCTTCCCCGTGTCCAGATCCACAATGTTCGAGAATAGCTGACTGAAATTCTCTAGAAAATAAAGCTCAGCTTCGTCAGGCTGAGTACCTTTCAGGGCACGTCTGAAATGCCATTGGCTGTGACCGTTGGTTTCTACTCTGTGCCCCAAAGCCAGCCTATCAAGATGCGTGTCAATCGCTTCGTTTGGTAAGAAGTGACAGGCTATATATTCGTGCTTGTCTATTTTCTCATTTCTGTATCTTTTGATGAGTAATAGATGTTTGGGATTGCATTTATAGTTTCGGAATTTCAGCGAGTTTACGTACTTATCCAGCTTTGTTATGTCGGGGATTCTGACTGGCACGCTTTTACAGAAATGTCGAAACGGAAGATCGTTTTCGCATAATGAATCATCAATATTAAGTGTCATGGTTATTTATTTCAGGTTTAGCATATTATACCATTTGCGATATGCTATAATGAGCATAAATAAACTGTTAAATTATGAATGAATACGAATTAAAATCTTTACCTGATATAGATTTCATCTCTGAGCACAAAGAGCCTGAGATAAAGCAATTGGATTTCGGTCCAGCATCTGTAGAAAAATCTTCAATCCTAGAACGATCCGTTCTGCTTGTTCAGTCCTTGAAAAATCTTGGCATCGCCTGCGGATCAATGTCTCAAGCCAAAAAGCTATTGGCTGATACACCAGTTGAGAGGTTGGAAGGCGATTTACTGACCTACCAATTCGAGCCTGAGCCTGAGCCTGAGCCAGTGGTTGAGCAAAGCACGCCGAACGCGCCTGTGGCACATTCTCAATGGGGCACGGCTGGAATCGGTAGCTCGGAGGGTGATGGAGAAGAGCAAGAGCAAGAGCAAGACGAGCCAGCGGAGGATGTTGAAACAGATCTTCACATAGACGTAGATGAGTCGTTCTTTGTCGATGCAGATGAGGAAGCCCCGGTAGACGAAGCCCAAGCCTCTGATGCATTGATGGCAGAATCCCCCATCGAGGATGAAGCACACGTAGCAGCGCCGGTAGTAGTCGATGCCTCTGAATCTGTAGAAGTGGTAGCCGTAGCAGAGCACGCCCCTGAATCCACAACAGACGATCTCACAGTGCCCGGTGTAGCTGACGATGAGCCTGTGTACGAGTCCTTCATCCCTGCGCCTGACATTGAGGTTCCTACCCATGTAGAAGCGGAATTCAAGGACGTGTTGCCGTTCCTCACGCCTTCGCCAGCGGAGCCAGTAGAAGACGTTCAGGAAGCGGTTATGACTGCCATAGAGGTGTTTGACGCTGCTTTGTTTGAGTCAAAGCCTTTACCCAAGCCAGTCCCTACGCCACTGGACAGACAGCTTCGCCTTGGGGAGAAGGAATCAGTGAGTGCTGTGAAGCTCGAATTCATGACGGATGAGACTTACGCACGCTTCCACTCACTCGAAACCCGCGAGCTGAATTTCAGGCGCTTGGCGTACAAAGGCTTGAAAGAGTCTGCTGAGCTGACAGAGGGATTGAAAGCTTCCATCGAAGCCCTCGATTTCCCGGCGATTGAGAAATTCTTGAAAGTGCTGAACAAGTCAGTGAATTACAAAAGGCTGAGTGAGGATCTGGAAACCACTGTGCGTGATGTGATGCGCAGAAGCCAAAAGCGATGGGGTAAATAATCTCCACTAGAAAAGAAACCCTCAAGCTGAGGGTTTTTCTTTACCAATTTACGCCTAGTTTTTGTAGCTGTTCCATTATAACTGTAGCCGTGTGTGGCAAGTCTACAATCAAAACTGCGAATATCATTATCCAAATATTCTTCCAATACGAATCTCTGTTGCTACCCTCCGAGAATTTTCTCAAACCATTCAATCCGATAAAGAAATAGATAACACCTAAACCTTGGAACAAATAAATAATTACCCTAAGATTTTCAAGGAATTTGGTTTTCGCATCGCTATCCTCTTGGAGGATTCTGTCCTTCAATACTCCGTTTATCTCGCTTGTAGCTGTGTCCCAGCAACCGCTGCCCGACGAAATCTTGCTTGCAAGCTGGCTATCTGAAACAAAGCACATTCCTGTGCCATCACCACGGATAGTGTGAAGCGTCGTGTTCAAAGTCGATGAGCCAGCGAACATCAGGAACCCAACAAGAACAAGGGCAATAGCCTTACCTTTGTTCCGGTTGTTTTGTTCAGCAATCAGCCTTAGCTCATAGAACCCCATCAAAAGGGTTGCGGCTCCTACTAGCATCACCCCGGCGTAGAAACACCAGATGACGGCAGAAATCAAATCGTCCTGTGCGCTCTGTGCTGATGAAGAGGTTGTGCCCGATGCCGTTTCGCCTGACAAGCCACCAGTCGTTACCAGTGGAGTAGAAAGGGAATCTTTTTGGGGTGTGATAATTACGTCAGAGTCATCGGCTCTTGCATCCATCGACATCGACAAAAAAAGCACAAAAGCCATTATCGCTATTAATGCGATTTTCTTTAGTTGTATATACTTCATTCGAGTTTATATTTGTTTCGCTTATTATACCATTTGAGGTTGTTCAAAATGGTAAAATATGGCTAACAACAAACATGCATATGAATGAACGTAATAATTGAAAGTGAAGAAGCAAGGAAAACAAAGGAAAAGGCGCTTGTCGAACTGAACGAGAAAGGCGTTTTTTACGCTGAGGTCGTGCGCGGCGGTTTGTCCCTTTTCGTAAAACTGGTCATTGCTTT
Source organism: Pseudomonas sp. MF6767 (assembly GCF_016405475.1). Taxonomy (NCBI): domain Bacteria; kingdom Pseudomonadati; phylum Pseudomonadota; class Gammaproteobacteria; order Pseudomonadales; family Pseudomonadaceae; genus Pseudomonas; species Pseudomonas sp. MF6767. The sequence goes on from NZ_JAEKCY010000011.1 coordinate 13,244, forward strand.
TGATAAGAAAAAATACTCTGTTCTAGCCAGTCGCTTGAAACCTATCACTAAAGTCCACAGCGTAAGCCCTCGCTTCGTTGATGGATTCCGTGTGGACAACAACATGGTAAGTCTCAAAAGGCTGAGTGAGGTGAGTGATGAAATTATCAACACGCTAGAGGTGGTCTCGTGATGACAAAATTGAGAGAGCTTGAGCGTGCGAAGCTAGATGCTGATTGGGTAGACCCAGCAGAAGTGGCAGAAGCGAAACGCAAAGCTATAGAAGCGGCATGGAAAGAAAATGAGAATACGCCTATCGAGGTTGAGAAAAGGTTGAAGGCTAACAAGGCAGAACTGAAAGCCCTGATGCCGTACATCAAAACGCTACGCAAAAAACCATTGTGGGATGAAATGCAAAAACAGAAGCCAGCATGAGCTGGTTTTTTTTATTGGCTTTTTTATCTTATGTGAAAATTGCTGATGGTCAAAATGCTATAATTCGATTATCAAACCAAATAATAGTTAATCGAAATGAAATATGAAATTAAATACGATGAAATGGATGCGAGAGACGTAATCAAGAACAAGCCGATCTATCGAGGCATCTGCCTTCTAAACGAAACTGGAAAAAAGCGCGTCAAAGACATGAAAGGTGCTCGATCAGACCTGATGGATAGGGTTCTACAATTCGCCTACGCTTATGAAAAGCACTACCTGAACGAGGACGGCGACTACGATCTCATGTTAGACGGCACACCAGCTTATGAGCCGCCTTCAAAAATCCAATGCTTCAATTATGCCAAGGGTATGGTGCAAAGCGAATTCGACGGTGGATATGATGAGTTTGGGGTTCCCACAAAATACGTACTGACGAAATTCGAAAAAGACGAAATTTGGAAAATATTCGCTGGTAGATGAAAATAAAAGCCTTAACAGGCTTTTTCTCGTTTTGAAATTTTAAGCTGTTTATGTAGCCTTTATGGGAATTTAGGCTTTCATGTTTGAAAATTGTTGAGTGGTGAGATTACAGAGCTTTGGCTCTGTTTTCTTTTTTGCAGTTCCGAAATGGTATGATTAGCTCATAACAAGCAAAATTACCATGTCAAATCTAAAGCCAGAATACCGCGCTCAGGTCCAGAGCTTCATACAAGCAATGGATTATGCCAACAACGTCAGCGAAGAAGCTGATTTCAAAATGTCTAAAATCAGAGATGAAGCGTTCCTTCCTCGTTGGCTCACAACCCTTGTGACTGATGAAGTCGTGAGGCAGGGCGAGTCTGGTCCTTCTGTGCTGAATTTCGGCGGTCCAGTCTTCACCAACACTGTGATTGAGAAGGGTGGGGAGAGCTACTACGGCTTCGACATGTGCAACGAGTACACGAAGCCAGACCATGCGCCGATGACCGTAAATGCCCTAACCAAGACCATAGACAACTACATCACGCTCAGGAACCACGTAGTAGCGCAAGGCGTGCCGCTGCTCGACCTCGATAACACAATGAAAGAATGGTACGGCAAGATGAAGGGGATGCTCATGCCAGACCCTGCGGCTCAGTTGGTGAGCAACCTGAACGAGAAGGGCATTGCCGTGAAGACGCTTGATGACCTCCAGAACCTCAAAGGCGAAGCGTTTGACCGATTTCGTGAGGTAGATATGCCTAACACATGGATTGCGCTCAACCCGCACATCAAGGGCTTCAAGAATGATTTCATCGTTCCGCAAAGGTTTTGGGATTTCGAAAACTCATACGCTGCAAGGATTCAGAAGCGTTTCGCAGAACCTGCCCCCGTGGTTGAGCTGGTTGAGGAAAAGAAGTCTAATCGACCAAAACTGAAAATGTGAGAAAAGATTCGCCGTTGAGGCGAATTTCGGTTTTTGGATTTGGTATAATTTGATTCATAACCAAATAATACAGAAATGATTAAATTCTACACGCTCGAAGATTCTGCCGAATTCTTCGCTCCGCTCTACGACTCCATAACTGAAATAGCTACCCAGCACGGATACAGAAAATCCGGCAATGCTTTCGAAGACTATAATGATGAGTTCCTAATCCTTCTCGAAGATTATGCAGTGCATTTGGCTGCTGATGTACCTTTGACGGTAGTGAAAGAGATAGGCTTGGCAGTCAGGAAATTTAAGAACAAGGATGTGACGCTTTTGTATGGCGGGTCATTCGTAACGCATAAGCAAATCAAGATGCTTGTTGAGATGGAGAAGCAGACCGCCTAAATGGTAGTTTCGTAATTTCGGAATATAAATTTAAGAAGTATTTAAGAAATAAAATTCCTTAATGGGCTCTTTTTAATTTTTGCATGGTATAATTCGAGTATAACCAATAATACAAAAAATAATTATGATAATTTCAATTGAGAATTCAGCGAGAAAAGTACCTTCTAAGACAATGAATACTATGAGGTTTATGAAATACATGCTTGGTCAAAAGTCTGACTTTAAATTGGTTCTTGATGATGATTTTGAGAAGGTCGAAGAAGCAAAGCCGGAAGGTTCATGCGGAAATATCGCTCGATTTCATATCAAGGCTCCTTTGCAAGAAGCTTTGAGTTATCCAATCGTGAAGCTGCTAATAGCAGATGCTAAGCGTGATGGCGAAATTTATTCACTTGTTCCGGTTAGTGATTCTGAATGTGTTTTAGACGTTTCGCAGATAAACAGATCGTTGAAGGTTGAAAGGGCTGCTGGTGTAGTGAGCTATAATAAATTTGTGGATTACAAAACTAAGGGCAGAAAGAAGTGAATTTCAGATTAAACTTAAAGCCTCCGCATGGAGGCTTTTTTGTGCCTGCTCGTAGCGTTGTGCCTGTGTGACTTAGAGGTGTAACCTCTCAATCCCCTACCTCAAAGGACTGATGCTTTGAAATCCCCCCGTACCATCCAGCGTATTTTGGCACAAGGTCACTTTGACGGTCTCTGCCTCATCTACTCGTTGTTCAACGCCTACAAAGCGCTGAGAAGCCCAAGCGAAAAAGCTTCTGATTTTGCGTACAGGAACTCCAATTTCTGGAGACGCGTCATCGGCAACACGCCATCTCTCCACAATTTCGTGCTGGGTGAGGGTAGTGACTTCGGAAGGCTTAGGAATGCGACCGATGCGAAGGTGAAGCAAGCCTTCATCGCGACATGCTTTGACGTGATGACGGATGGAGCTGCTGTGTCCCCAGTGGTGACTCCCACAGATATTGAGTCGCTAACCACGATGGATTTTTCGGACTCGGTGGCGATCCTCTGTGTTAAGGAGAAGGCTGAGTTCGAGGAAGGTGGGATGGGGGATCACTGGGTCGCGATTGTGGGACGGGATGATGATTCCGGGGTCTACCTAGTGGCTTGCTCCTACACGAACCATTCCTACGGGCTGAATGAGCGGCAGGATGCCAAGACTGGACGCTTCTACAACACGACGATTGAGGTAGGAGGCATAACCAAATCCACGTCCTACCCTGAAAACATCAACATGATCCAGCTCGTTTCCCGCGCATGAAAAAGCCCCTATGCGGGGCTGCTTCTAGAGCTTTATTTTACGGTTGGGGTCACTGCCAGCCTTGGCAGGTTTGCTGACTGGCGGTTTCGATTTTGCCGGTGCTGATGAACCTGCAGGGCTGGTAGACGTAGCCGGTCTGGTGACAGGTGCTGGACTCAAAGGAGCGGTTGCCGGTGCAGGTGGTTGGCTCGTATGGATTGAAGTTGTTGGAGCCTTCTGACGCTCTTCTGCCGATGGGTCATCATCAAGGGTTATACCGGCACGTCTCAGAATGTCTGCCAGCTCGACGGCAGTTACATTTTCCGCGCTAGCGAAGTGTTCTATGACCTTTTTCTGCTCTGTCTTGCTGATGGTGAGCTTGTCCATGTGAGCGAAAGCTTCTGGCTCCATGCCCATCTTCACGCCGTACAGAAACCCGTAGAGCTTTGGACGTTGGTCTACATCCACGTCGAGCTTGCGGTTCGTGCGAAGGTACAGAAGCTTGGGCTTGGCATCAGGTTGAGCCTGCACAGCTTCAAGATGTTTTTTGACCTTCTCCTTGTTCGCTTCGATCAGCTTGTCACGCTCAGCATCGAGCATCGCTTGGGCTTCTGCCTTCAATGCTGCCGATGGCGTGTAGTTCGTGATTTTTATATCGTGCAACACAGACTGGATGTACATGAGACGCTGAATCTCAGGGTTGTCGGTTCCCTTGAATTCCATTTCACAGAAGCCCTGCGCAACCAAAGCTTGGATCGCTGCCTTCGCAGATGAGGCATTGGCTTGGTAGACCTTGACCGTACCGTCATGCTCGATCTCGATCTGCTTCCTGTCCGTCCATTTACTTTTCAGCGCGTTCTCAAAGCCGATCCCGCTGGTGAGCGTCTGCTTGTACGCACCAGAGCTGTTGTAGCGACTGATGAACTGCTGGAGGGTTTCGTGTTCGAGGAACCTGAACTTCGGCAGTCTCTTCCTCGCCTGCTGCTCGTATTTTTTCTTCCCTGCGGCGCGCTGAGCTTCCTTGTGGAAATTGATGAGATCCTCAATCTCATTGTGGATCGACAAGCTTTCGTCAGGCGTGGCAATGAAGTGTTCGGGGTTCAACACTCCAGCCTTTAGGGCTGGGAATTTGATGTTGTCGCTGGTTGAGTAGAACGACCAGCTACCCACAAACCTTCTCCCGTTGGTGTCTACCTTGTAGGTCGGTGTGAGCATCACGCCTAGCTCTGCATACAAGGTCTTGTTCAGCTCAACGACATTCTTGCTTGAAGCTTCATTCACAAGCTTCACAGCGGCTGAGATGACCTTCGACACATCCCTGCTGATGCCGTCCTTCAACCTGAAGCGTTGATAGGTCTGCCAGTTTTCGAGTACGCGCTTGTCGTAGAAAGGGAGGTTTGCGATGGATCTAAATTCCTCGCCAAGGTCGGCATGGTGTACCTGCACGTCCTCGTATTTCGCCGTTGATTTGGCTTTGGTGTAGCGCAGAGCAAAGCCAGCTTCCTTCAACTGCTCCGTGATTTTTGGGTGTGAGTAGTCTGACCCGGTGTGCTGGGCAAGAATGGCATGGAGCTTCGTGTAGACCTCAGCGTGGTCGCCAGTGACCGCCTTCGTCACCTTGTCCACCTCGACCCTCATGCGTTGGTTCAGGCGCTTGTCATGCTCCATACGCAGAAGGGTGGGGTGCTTCTTCTCAAGCTCGTACTTCACATCATCAGCCATTTTGATCATGCCGTGGTCCTGCTTGCCACGGTAGAAATCGTAGTACTGACCATCAATGGAGTAGCTGCTCATCATGATGTGGATGTGAGGGTTGCCGTCTTTCAGGTGCGGAACAATGTCGTAGTAGAAATTGATTTCAGAGCTGCCTGAGAATTTTTGCAGGACCGATTTCGCCAAGTGGCAGAGAAATTTGGCTTGCTCTTCGTCGGTCTTGCAGTGCGACAACTCTTCCGGCTTGCAGGAGATGATGAAGCGAAAAGCATCCATCTGCTTGCCCTTCGACCTTGGGCGGTTGTTGTTCCCATCAGCGGCATGGTCGCGGAAAAAGGCAGCACGGTTCGCAGCGAACTCCTTTCGGTACTGAACCATCTCTATAGCAGATAGGGTCTTCTCTGCCTGCGCTGGATGGAGCATTGCAGCGGGAATGTTGGTCTGTGCCCACTCGCGTCCATAGTGAACGTCAAGCTTTGTCTTTTTATCAATCTTGGGTTCAACAAGGTACTCAGAGTGTTTCGTGAGGCTTTTCAAACCTCTGATTTCCGGTGAGCCTTTGCTTGTCTTGGCAGGCTTCGCGTTGGTCGAAGCTGACGATTGAGATTCCTCTTTGTTTGTGAAGTCAATTACCATTTATTGTCTCGGTTGTTTTTATTTTATACCACGAATTTTTTTAACGAGAGTGACAGCCTCGTTGTGTCTTCTCCATAGTCCTTTGAAAAGGTCAACGGTATAGGATTTATTTTCAAGGTTTAGGATATGCGCCGTTTCAACATCTTTATTCAGCCTCTGGTAAATATCCAAGGCTTCGAGGATATCAGGATGATTGATTGGTGCGCCGCGTTTGTACAGCTTCACGTTTCCAATCAACTGCCTGAGCATAGGCTTGAGTTTCAAGTGAGTTGAACGTAAAACTTTCTCCGTTTCTTCATCAGTAACGAATGTCATTCGGTCATTCAATCCACCAATGTCCAAATCTAAAGCGAAGGCTTTCTTGGCTTCATAGACTGGTCCGTCAGTGATTTCATAGAGCGTTTTACCTTCCATGATTTTGTCTATGTCTTTGGATAGCTCGATACGTACCTTCAAGAAATCCTCGAACAGTTTCTGAAGGTTGTATTGCTCGCCCTTCGCTGAGAATGACTGACCTTCTGTGAGATCGCGAAGCTGTGATATATTCGCGTTGGTGCGGTTGAATTTCGTAGCAAGGTCTTTGGTGTCTGACTTGTCTGCGGCGTTGATGATGAGAGCACCGTCCCTGACAATGCTCATTATCATTTCAGATACTCCCTGCTTTTTCTCAAGCAGATAGAACCTTTCTTGCTGAGCAAGCTTCGCCGCATCGATCTGGAATCCGTACTCGTCTACCTCTTCTGATTTTACCTTTTTGATGAAGCCAGCAAGGTACGCCAAGTCCGTCAGCTTTTGACGGAACTGGGTAGTGCATCGAATTTCGAATTGTACTTTGTCGTTTGCTTTAGCCATGAATCACCTCCGCTTATTGATTGGAAGTGAATCGGGATTTGACCACTTGGAAGAAATCTACGAAATTATCTGTGCCGGTGAATTGGAACAGATACGGGAAGCCTCTCTCAACTTCTGAGATTTTCGTCTTGGTAATTGCTTCGATGTTGATGGCGTGCTGACCTTTACCTTCCTTCAAAATTTCTTCGTGTAGACGATTGATTCTTTTCAAGAGGTTAGTGTTTTCAGTAGCCTTGTTTTTCTTTGTGGTTTTGTTTTCTTCAACAGTTTGCTTCAAGGCGTTGCGGTCGATCCTAGCCTTCGCAGCTTCTTCGTCAGAACCATCAGCGATGACAGAGGCAAGCTTGTCTATCTTCTTCTCATCGTTTTTGATTCGAGTATCAAGCACGCTGATTGCCTTGGCTATTGAATCGTAGGTGTATTGTAGATTGGCTACTTCGTTTTCTTTCTCTGTAGGGATTTTTGCGTTAGCCAAATCGTTGGTGTTTTGGTTTGTATCGGTCATTTTAAGAAATGGTTGTTAGTGAATTTATTATACCATTTCGGCGGTTCTGGATTTTAGGTTATGAAAACAGCTTGAAAATCAGTAGCTGAAACAGATGAAAAAGTCTACAAAATACAGAAATCAACAAGCGGAGCGCGTAGTCTTAGTAATAACGTGCGCGCACTGTTAATACTCCGTCCTTGCATGCTTTTAAATCTTTAAAAAAATAGCTTCTCGAAAGACAACAGTGCGCCAGATTTGGCGTTCTTCTCGTCTGACAGTGCAGAGGAATCGACCATTCTTCTTTCACGACAGTGCAGCGAAAATGGGTGGTTCTGATCAACAACAGTGCGCCGATTTTGGCGATCCTTTCCTTAAGACTTTCAGTTTGGATCAATGCTTTTCAGATTTTTTCGGAAGGGGTAAATTCTTTTCGTTTAACGAGGGGTTCGGGCTAGTCGCAATGGTATAATTGGGGAATAAACAAATATAAAATGAATATGTCTAAATACAACCACGAAGAGGAATCCGAAACGGTTAAACAAATCCTCGCCGACCTTGAGCTTCACCTTAAGACCGAAACCACATCTGAAACTGATCATGAGAAACACAAAGCAGAATCAATCAAGCGTGTCATGGTTGGTGATAGATTTGTCTCAGGCTTACCCATCAATACGATTCGTCATTTGATAATCCCTTGCATCCTTGCCTTCCTCCTTTACAGGAATCTAAGCTCACTCTTCGCCGGTGTCTCAGGGATGATGATGGGCTTGAATGTCGTTTCCATCCTGTTCTTCACGTCCATAGCTGTGTACACCTCCTTCAATTTTCTCAAAGCACAAATTGCTCTTCGCGCTTCAACCTTCGAACAACGAACCAGCGTTGCAAAAATTTCCTTGCGAAGAATTTTGCTGGAAGGTGGCGATGCTGAAGGCTCTTTCCTTCTAAGACGCCAAGGCTTGATCTTGGAGCTGGTTGCCGGTCTGGTCCTACCAACGATGGTCTTCATGGTCACTTACGTAGTCATGGACACGCTCAACATCTTTGCAGTGAACGTGGTGTACGTGGTCCTTGCCTTGGTCGTCCTGATAGCGTTCCTCAATGTTCCCATCAACGCGATGAGAGCGAGAGCCATGGAGGAATTGAAGCGCTTCATGTGAGTGTGTAGAAGGGTAGGAAGCCAGATCGATTGGTCTGGTTTTTTTGTGCCAGCGATCTGCCTGGTGCCGGTCCCTTGGTTGCACAACCGTCCTGTGATGCCGTGTGAATGGTGAAGGTGGTTGGTCCTGCTGGTAGGATGCTACCACTCAAATTTTTGGAAGGGATGCGGCTGTGAGCTTCAACAAAAAGGAAGACAGATTGAAGTCTGCATGGATCTGGATTGGGTTCGCCGTGTTCGTATTTGGGGTGGTCCTCTTCACTACCTATGGCATGAAGCTAGGACCTATCTCGAACGACCACGCTGCATGGTCCAGCTTCGGTTCACTCCTCAGCGGCTTCTTCATGATTGCCAGTACTGGTGCCACGGTAGCCACACTTTTCTTCCTAGCGCATCAGAACAAAGAGATACAGAAGGTCAACGAGTACCAGCGCGAGGTCACACAGGCTCAATTGGCTGCGATGAATTTTGAGCAGTACATCAACCATCGTCGGCTCTTCATGGATAGGCTGGTGGAGCTACAGACCTCGCACGAAAACAAATTCGTCTTCGTGGATGGTGAGAGCCTTTATAACCAAATTTTTACGAAGAACGGTCCTACCAATCTTGTGTTCAAGGTTGACCTAGACGACACAGTGAGCGGTGAGAACCTGCTGCGCCGTATCGGCACTAGACTGGATCGGTTGGAAAAATTCTTGGACCAGTCCCAGTGGGATCACAACGAGACCCGTAAACTCGTTGGCATGCTGATTGACGTTTACGGTGATCTCCAGATTCGTTGGACTGGCGAAGCCTTCGACGGCGACGTTATGTTTTTTGGAAAAAATACTGGGATTAATATTTACTCCTTGGATGATTTTCTAGCCGTAGCCAAGTCGATCTATAATTCAATTCTGTGTTACGCCGGGAACAAGAAATTCGATGGATTCAATAAATCAATGATGCGCTACCCCCGCGACGCCTTGATTGAATTTTTCCTCGAGTGCCACAAACTTAAAGATGCAATTGACGTGGTTAAGATTATTCCGGGTCTTGCGGTGATGGAGCGCCTGTATTTAGATCTGGAATCCTTTCGAGGCTTCGACAGTGACTGGCTTTTGAAAAACTCTTACTCTTTCTTGTTGGATGTGTTTAGGAATAAGGAAAAGGTTAGGGTGCTAAAGGATGATGTTTTCATGGCTAATTTTATTTCTGTTGCTCAACAGGAATGCGCTTTGGCTTTGAATGCTGTTGGTGAGCAAGATGAGAATTACCCTTTGCTCCTTAAAGCTCAGGAGCAGATAAATTCGCTTCATGTCCGTTCTTAATTTCTATCTCTATATAGAAGCCAACCTTGTTGGCTTTTTTTACGACTGCTATTCATTAACGAACACAATTTTGAAACCTCTTGCCGAAATATTGACACGCTACGAATTACAGAAATAATTTTAGCTTAGGCTCCGGTTTCCGAAATGCTGTATGGTATAATCAGAGGTATGACAAACTATTTATAAAATGAAAAAATCGAAATTAGCGTTAGGCTTCATAGCAACAATCCTTTCTTTCTCTTCAATCCAAGCAATCGCGGACGAAGCTCAAGAGCAATCCGGTGCTTTGAGCACCAGCGTGAATGTGGCAGTTGATGAAAGCACAGCACCGAAAGAAATAATCTCTGTCGTAGGTCAGCCGGTTTACCAGAATGGCGAAACGGGTGTGACGGTTTATGCAGCACCTGAACCAGCACCGATTACCGTAGATAATTGAGGTTCAAATAAGGAGTCAGGCAAGCCGACCATTGCAGTCGGCTTTTTGATTTTTGGTCAGTGGTGAAGGGTGTGCTCGATGGCTTTGGTATTGAAATCCTCCAATACGCCTCGAACCAGATCCATCGCGTCAAAGCTGAAATTGAGCGTTCTGCTCGAATGCACGTACTGAACGTCAAGGGTGTGAATCTTGCCCCGCTGCCCTGACTGCAGAACGATGTAGATGCTTGCTGGTGTGAGGGTGATGGACAACGGCTTACCGACCTGTGATTCGTCGAACGGCACGTTGCGGTCGAGCCATGTGACTGCTGGTACAGGGGAAACCGCCCCGTCTTGGAAAAGCATTTCCAGCGAGTCTATGGAGATGGTGTTGTCACCTGCCAAGGTTGCGACAGACTCTGCGTCCTTCCCATCAATCGCGAGGGAAAAATCAACGTAATCGGTCTTGTTCAGAATGCCTTCAATCTCGACCTTCTGTATGAATCCATCCCAGTCAGAGCCTTGCGGATCTCTGAGCCGCTTGAGGCTTATCCCATAGAACTTGCACAGGTTCACCACGCCTCTCTGGAAGCCAACGGTGGTGAGTAACACGCCTTGGCTATTCGGAATGTCCGTGAGCAAGCCAAGTAGGTTTCGGGCGTGGATCAGGTCGATTTTAGATTGGTAGTACTTGCACTCCACCAGTACCTGATGCTCGATGCCGTCCTTCAAGTATCGCCAGTACACGTCAATCTGGTGAGCTACACCTGAACGCCCGGTGATCTGGACGTTGTGTATAACCTCAATCGTCTCAACCTCAGTAGTGGCTAGGATCGCTTGGTAGACCTGCTGGGCAACCTTCTCGTATTCGGTGCTGTTCTTTACGTCGAGCATTGCGGTTGTCCTATAGCGAGGATGCGGAGAGCTAGCTGACGACTGTGGTGATTCATTTTCCACAGCATTGCTTGAATTTCTTTCCTGAACGACAGGCGCAAGGCTCGTTTCTTCCTTGCTTTAGGCGATCTTGAGCTATTCCCAGCGTTCTCATGTGCCCGGTGATGCTTTTGCCAGCTCGATGGGACTTGGACATATCTATGAGCATGCCCATACGTTCCGCTCGGTTGCTGTGCGGGTAGCCTTGCTCGTCGTAGTATGCCGACACGATCATTGCTGCTTCGACAAGTTTGGGGTTGTTGAGTAGCGTTGGGAGCGACTGACGAATATCTGTAATGGTTTGCCTGCCAAGCGAGGCGGATTCCTTGGAAAACTGTGAACCTGCCGGTTCGCTTTCAAAGCACTCCTGAAGCATCGACGCTGCGACAACCATCCCCTCGATACCCTGCTCGAATTTCAGTAGGTATTTGGCATAGGCGATCTTCGCTTCATTTTGAAGGTCAGGGACGTGCATACAGAAAAACAGGTATTTTTTAGCGTCCTCGATTTTATAAGCGGTTGTTAGCCCGCTGGTGATAGCGTTGGCAAGAATGAACATCGCTTTGGGATGACCTTGCTCGGCTGATTTAGCAAGCCACTCGTATGCAAGTGCGTCATTTGGCTCAACGCCCAAGCCTTCCGCGTAGCATTTCGCAAGGTGGAATTGACCGTGTGGGTATCCAGCTTCCGCCGAACGAACTGAGTATTCAAAAGCCTTCTGCTTGTCTACGGGTGTTCCCAAGCCTTTGGCATGCATTTCTGCAAGCTCTGCCAGTGCTACGGGATGGTCCAGTTGAGCTGCCTCTGTGAAGTTGTACAAGGCTTCTGGAAGGTCTACGTCGAAGCTGTTCGAACCATCGCGCAGGTAGATACCAAACTGAACCTGAGCCTCTGCGTAGCCTTTTCTGGCTGATCGGGCAATGCAACCTTGACCCATGCCTTTCATGGATTCGTCCTTGCCATTGGCGAGCGTCATGCCGTACTCATACAGGCTTTCACGGTGGTCTTGGTGTTGAGCAAGCTTGAACCACATCTGAGCTTGGTCTAGGTACGATTGGTACTCCTGACCGAAGAAGCCGCTGCCTGCCTTTCGAACATCATCATCGTACTTCGCTGCTCTGCCTTGAAAGTATTTGCCTGCGAGGTACTGGGACTCTGCGTCACCTTCGACCATTGCCCTGTAGCTCATCGTTTGCAGGAAGTCATCCACCGGCTCAGTCACCTCATAGACAGGGACAGAGGCGGTCCCATGCATAAGCTGGTAGGTATAATCGAGTAGGCTCAAACATTCCTTGATGGACGATTTAGCAATTTCCAGATATTCAGAGTCGGATAGCTCGTATTCGTCGGGATGAGCGCCTTTGTTCCCATTTTTCCTGACTATGGTCAGGGAATCCGCAACGTCAAAATTAATCAGATTGGATTTTTTTAGCTTGGAAATTTTGTAGTCAAGGTCTGCGCGCAGGTCAATTTCGGCTGAGAAGTAATTTATTATTATATTGCAAATGACTACCGCCAGTGAACGCTGATTGATTAGCGATGGCTCAGGAAGGACGATGAGCTGAGATTTCGCTCTGCCGTAGAATTTTCCAACGTCAGCCGAGATGCTTTCTGCGAATTCGTAGTCGTTCATTTCTCAATCCTAAAAATCTGGAAAACCGTCAATTGCCGTTCAAGCCGCTGTCGCGTGTTAAAAGGCGGCGCTTCCAATGGATTTCCTTGAGCATCATTTCTTCTTTGCCTGTGTGCTTGTCAGCGATTTCGAGGATGCTGAATCTGAATTTCTCCGCGAAGCCCTTGCCGCGTTTGGTGTGCAAATCTCGAATGCGCGTGTTCCCACCATGCCCGCTGTTTGCGTAGTTCGACCATCGATCCCACAAGCCGCCAGTGCCAGTCGCGGAGCCGACATAAAGCTGATGCTCGCCTTCCGTGCGGTCAGAGATTAGGTAGACCCCTGCCACGCTGGAGAGGGCTGTCTGCCATGATTCCAAGCCTTGGTTGACGATGATCTTCAACTCGCCGTGGGACACATCTACTTCCTTGAAGCCGGGGAATCTGCCAACCGTCATTGGCTTTTCGAGGATGGAGGACACGACCATGCTTTTCAGGCACGTTTCAAGCCATAGGTAATTTCCGCGAGGCTTCGTGTAGTCGAGGATCAAGCGTCCAGCCAGTTCGGCAAATTCGGGCACTCGGCGGTAGTCGTACACAAAGTCACGCTTCTCCTTTTTGGTCTTCGTGTCGTTGAGCTTCAACGAGTCGTACACACCAGCCAGAAGCCATTTCTTCGTGCCGGGAAGCTCGACCAATCCAATGACGTACTCACACTCGAAATTCCTGCGGGACTGCCACGATTGCCACTCATCAAAATCCCCGGCTAGGTACACATCCATCGGATGCTCGATCCCGTTGTGCTGAGCGAGATGCACCTTCGTGTTTTGGGCTGTAAGGGACGGTAGGAGGCTTGTCAGAAGCTGGATCAGCATGGCTTGGCTCTGGTGAGTTTGTGAACGGCAATCGCCACGGATTCACTCGAATCGCGAAGGGAATCAACGTCTATGTTGAGGGATGGTTGGTTGATGCTCTTGAACGTCAAGCACGCGAGTTCTTGCAGGATCTGAGGATCTGCAGGCTTGTCGATGGCATGACGAATTGCAAGAGCCAGGTCTTGCTGTGACTGATAGGTGTAGACGTGCGTGCGAGCTGGACGAAGCCTGATAAGCGACCGAGGCTGATGACGCTTCACGGTGAAGGGCTGGGAGAACACTCGCCTTTGCAGGCGGTAAGCGCCGTTGGCTAGAACGTGTGCCGTTTCTTCCGGGTATTGGCTGATGAGATTGATGATTTTGGAGGGTAGAGCATCAAAACCAGTCTTTACCGCTTTGCCTTTGGGGAAGAACGTCAGGTAGAGACGGTACATCTCGTCTTCGAGGTTGATCAATCCGTTGTTCATGTCGTCAATCCGTGTATTGGGTCATGCGCTTTTCCATCGTGCGGAGGCTGTGAGACAGCATCAATAGCCTGCTAGCATTCATCCTTCATAATAGGTGCCATACTCACTGATCCAGAACCGCTTGAACAGGTCATGGTTACCATGAGGCTGTCTAGCGTAGCGACCAGTACCTGATTGCCTACCTTCATACTCATCTATGGATAGCCAAATGTCTTCACATATCACGGATCAGCTCACAAGGCTGTTGAAAGCTAATACGGCAGCTCCTTTCTTGTTCATAGGTTCAGGTTTTTCGCGGCGATACATTGGTCTGGAAAATTGGGAGGAGCTACTTTCAAAATTTTGTGAAAATATAAAAAGCTTTGGCTTTTACAGTTCGCAAAATAATAGAGATATGCCTAAAACCGCCAGCGATATGGCTAAGGATTTTAACCCGGTCTGGTGGGAAAATGATGAATACGCAGAGTCTCGGGGTTTGAATGAAGGAGGTATGGATAGTGTTTCGTCTGCGTTGAAATACGAAATATCTAAATATCTTCGCGAGATTAGCAGTAACAAGCCGTCTGACGAAAAATTATTACAAGAGCTTGAGGTGCTGTCCAGAATAAATGTTGATGGAATTATCACTACAAATTGGGATCTTTTTCTTGAGGAGCTTTTCCCTGATTATCAGGTCTTCGTGGGTCAAGAGGAACTGTTGTTTTCAAATCCCCAGTCGATTGCCGAAATTTATAAAATTCATGGTTGCTCGTCTCGCTCGAATAGCTTGGTGTTGACATCTGAAGATTACGAAGAATTTGAAGGGAAAAACCCTTATTTAGCCGCTAAATTGATAACATTATTCATCGAACATCCTATAATTTTTATTGGCTACTCGATTAGCGATAAAAATATCCAAAAGATTATTGAGTCAATAGTCAACTGCCTTGGGCAAGACAAGCTGGATAAATTCGGTAGAAATTTGGTATTTGTACAACGACCTAGGAATGGTGAAGCGCCAAGCTTCAATGATGCGATAATGTCCATTGGTGATACCCGGCTTTCAATCACTGTAATCAAGACAACTGATTTTTTAGAAATATACGAAGCTATAGAAAGCACGAAACGGAAGATCCCAGCGCGAATTTTAAGATATTGCAAAGAGCAAATGTATGATCTGGTTCGGGATAATGATCCAGAAGGGAAGCTGGCTGTAATTGATTTGGATCAAATCGAAAATAAAGATGACGTAGAATTTGTCATGGGGGTTGGTGTTGCAAAAGATGCTGTATCGTCCCTAGGATATATTGCAATCACAGTAAACGATATTCTTCTTGATATAATTGGGGGCGGTTCCAAGTTTAATTCTCACACGCTCTTAAAGGATTTCTATCCGACTTTGATAAAGCGGTCAAATAAATATATTCCAATTTATAAACACTTGCGGGCAGTGGGAATAAATTCTTTGAGTGATTTAAAGGCTTCCGAATATTCCAATTTAGAGGAGGTTTTGCGTAAGGCAACTCGGGAGGACTATAGAATAAAGCAATATCAAAAGCAGTTTTCTACTTTGTATGCAGGGTTGAGTACGGCTGAAATAATAGCTAACCTCACTAGTGAAAAAGCTGCAATCATGATACCCCAGCAAAATGATAGCGATATCGACATTGCCGCAGTTAAAGATTTTTTGCAAGCGAATACGACAGGGTTGGCTAGCGGGAACTATGCCACGTATTATAGAAGGCTTGGCTGTCTCATTGATTTGATTGAGGACGGATTTCCGCTATAAGAGTGCCACCGACTAATATTTTACAACTATTGGTTAAATTTTGGCTGCATTCATCCATTGGTTGAGGATTTGGCTTCCCATGTGCTGAGCAGGTACAGAGCAAGCGAGCCAGCGAGGTTTACCGCCAGTTCAGCATGGCGTGGAGCTGGTTTCACACCGGCTTTGCCAGTGCCGTGGGAATCGCTCAGACGGTTCCTCAAAGCGCCCAGTCCCTCGACTACTGACGTGCATCCGCCAAGGATCTGCTTGAAAACCTTCTCTGTGTGTTGGGAAGGTGCAAGGTTGAGCAATTCAGCGGTTTGCCGGTACAGCTTGTTGAGGTCGGGGCTGTCGTCGTACTCGATCCCAGCTTCTTCCAAGATGTGTTTGCAGACGGATTCCAGAAGCGTGCGCGCCATAGTGATTGCGCCTTCTGGATCTGTGGTGCGCCGTTCCAACGATTTCGTCCAAGCAACCCTCACATGCTCCGAATCAAACCGCTCAATCGCACCTGTGACAACGTGGTCTGCTGGTGACGATCCACCTTTCACTACGTAGTCCAGCAATGGACGAAATTCGTCCCACAGGTAGGTCCGGCGTTCGGCATAGGTGCCGTATTTGTTCTTGATGAACTGCCAAAACTGGCTGAGGCTGCGGCATGTGTTCACGCATCGAGGGACCATCGTAGCAAGGGTGGGATCGTCGAGAATCGTGCGCCTGAGCATCAGATACGCGGCGTCGTCTTCACTACCGCCTGTAGCCTGCGAGACCAGCATGTGCTGGAGAGCTTCTGCTTCTTCTGACAGTGGATGCATTTTCTACCCTGAGTGCATTCGAGCGTGGTGATGCCTGCGGAATGAGTTTACACCATACCGGCTAAGAGCCATCTGTGGGGGAGGATGATGGATCGGGTAGGTCCAAAGCAGGTAAAGTAGGGGATTGATTTGCAGTCTCTTGGAACCCCTCCGAATGCCTCTACTGTCTTGGTTCAACCGTGATGCCGACCTGACGCGGGCTGCCCTTGCGCCTTACCGTCTGCTTGAGCCGGTTGCTGAACTGTCTCATGGAGAGCCGGACTCTCCGAACATGCTCATCGAGGGCGACAACCTTGACGCCTTGAAAGCCCTGCTGCCGTACTACGCCGGTCAGGTGAAATGTATTTTCATCGACCCTCCGTACAACACGAAATCAGCGTTCGAACGGTATGACGACAACCTAGAACATTCGAAATGGTTGTCGATGATTTACCCCCGGCTGGAGCTTCTGCGGGAGCTGATGAGTCAGGAAGGCTCGATCTGGATAACCATCGACGACAACGAAGCTCACTACCTGAAAGTCATCTGCGACGAAATTTTCGGTCGAAAGAACTTCATCGCTGAAATCATTTGGCAGAAGCGCACATCACGCGAAAACCGGGCGGCTGTAGGCTCGTCTCACGACACGATGCTTGTGTACGCAAAAATGGAAGCGTCCAAGTGGAAGAAGTACCGGAACCTGCTTCCGTCCAACGATAAAGGCTACGGCAATGCCGACCAAGATCCTCGCGGACCTTGGCGATCTATCCCTTTCTCCGCGCAGGGGTTCCGACCTAATCAGATGTACCCAATCACCAGCGATTCCGGTGACGTCCATCTGCCTCCCAAAGGTCGATGCTGGGGCGCTATAGAGTCGGTATTCAATCGATATCGCACTGAGAATCGTGTCTATTTCCCCAAGGATGGGAAAGGTAAACCTCGTATTAAGCGTTTCCCATGGGAAGACGAAGGTCTGGTCCCGATGACGCTTTGGCACGCTATGGACGCTGGCACCACTGAGGAAGCCAAGAAAGAAATTCTCGCTCTATTTGAGGACGTTGAAGCTTTCGATACACCAAAGCCCGAACGTTTGATACGTCAGGTTTTGGAAGTGGCAAGCAAGCCCGGTGATTTGGTGCTCGACAGCTTCCTAGGTTCAGGCACCACGGCTGCGGTCGCACACAAAATGAAGCGTAATTGGATAGGCATTGAAATGTCAGCCAACGCACGGCTCTTCTGTGAACCGCGACTGCGCAAGGTGGTAGATGGTGATGCAGGCGGCATCTCTGAAGCTATGGGATGGATTGGTGGTGGCGGTTATCGCTACTACAAGCTCGGCGTTCCAGTCTTCGATGACTCAGGTCACATCAGGGAAGGCATCTCCTTCGAGCAACTGGCGGCTCACGTATGGTTCGCTGAAACGGGCACCGCTCGGTCGTCATCCGCCGAAAAATCCCCTTTCCTTGGTGAGCATCACGGCACGTCCTACTACCTCCTATTCAACGGCATTCTTGGTGATTTGACTGCGGCTGGCGGCAACGTCTTGACCAAGCGGATTCTCAAAGCGTTGCCGAAGACTGATGGTCCTATGGTGATTTACGGAGAGGCGTGCGCAATTCCATCTGAGCTTCTTCTGGAATCGAAAATCACCTTCCGGCAAACCCCATACGACATTAAGGCTCGTTGATCATGGCTCTGACGCTAAAGCTTTACCAAAACCGCGCATTGTCGAGCCTTGAGAAATTCCTCGATGTGGCACGTTTGGAAGGACCGTCAAAGGCATTCGAGCAGACCGTTGATGTAGGGCTGGTCAGCGACTACAAACTAATGCCGGGTTTGCCTGAAATCCCATACGTTTGTCTACGCATTCCTACGGGCGGCGGGAAGACGGTGATGGGTGCCCACATCATCCAAATCTGTGGTTCATCCTACCTCGAGCGTCAGTACCCTGTTGTTCTCTGGATGGTGCCGACGACACAGATTAAGACTCAGACTATTGAAGCTTTTCGCGACCACCGTCACCCTTATCGCCAAGAGCTTGATGACGCCTTTGGCGGTCAGGTTGCAGTATTCGACGTAGCAGAGTTCACACGGATTCGTCCGGCAGATTTGGTCACTAAGGTCTGTGTAGTTATCTCTACCGTCGCAGCACTGCGTGTTGATAAAGAAGAAGGGCGTAAGGTCTACGAACATCATGAAGATCTTGAGGGGCATTTCACTGGCTCTGCAAGTCAGCTCCAACATCTCGACAAAGGAAAGGACGGAAAAGCGGTCGCGTCTTTCGCAAACCTTCTCAAGCTGCATGGTCCGCTGGTCATCATGGACGAAGCCCACAACGCCACGACGCCGCTTTCCTACACGGTGTATGAGCGTCTTGGTCCAAAGGCTGTGGTGGAGCTTACAGCCACTCCTGATGTATCCAGCTCGAACGTATTGGTCAGCGTTTCTGCATTCGAGCTGAAAGCAGAGAACATGATCAAATTCCCTGTGATCTTGAAAGAGCACAATGGGGAATGGCAGGTAGCAGTCAGCAGTGCCGTAGCACGGCGAAAAAGCCTCGCCAAGACGGCGCTGGATGAACCTGAGTACATTCGTCCAATCCTGCTCATTCAGGCTGAAAATGCTAAGAGCGAAGCCACGGTTGAAGAGGTCAAACGGCACCTCATCGACACTGATGGTGTGGACGAAAAAGCGATTGCTATAGCCACTGGCACAACACGAGAAATTGACGGAATCGACCTGTTTGCCAATAACTGTCCTATTGAAGTCATCATCACCAAGCAGGCTCTGAAAGAAGGCTGGGATTGCTCCTTTGCCTACGTCTTTTGCTCTGTGGCTCAGGTTAAATCTGACAAGGATATTCAGCAGCTTCTTGGGCGTGTTCTGCGCATGCCGTATGCGGTCCCTCGCCGTCAAGAAGCCATGAGCAAGGCGTATGCACACGTCACCACGGATACCTTTGGTCGTGCTGCAGGTGAGCTTACCCAGTCAATCATCAATATCGGTTTTAACCCGATGGAAGCTGCTGCCGCCATCCGTAAAGAGAAGACCCCTGAGCTGGCACTGCAAGGCGGTCAGATCGGCAGTCCTGAGCTTCCTGTGTCACGGGTTTTCGTGGCAAAGGCTCCTGACTTTTCGAAGATTCCTGAGCGGGACCATGAGCGGGTTCTGTTCGTGCTGGATGCTGAAGGACCTGGTGGTGTAGTCGAGCTGAAAGATGAACTCGATTTGCTGACCGTTGAAGCCATTGTTTCGACCGTTTTAGGTAAGGATAAAAAGGCAGCGGTCGCTGCTGAGGTAGAGAGGCATCAGCAAGCTACAGTGGCTGCTAAAGCTCCTAGTGAAAGGGGAGTGGTCTTTCAGGTTCCACGCCTTTACTCGGTCGAGCAAGGTGAACTTGAATTGGTTGACCGTGGCGCGGTTTCAGCGTCGTTTAGTTGGGATCTGCTGTCGTCTCCACCAGATCTTTCATCGTTCCGTTTTGACGAATCGAGCATGACGTTCGAGGTGTATCTGGACGATAAAACTGTCCAGTTTCAGAACATGAAAGACGATGTTCAGACGTACCTTCCCGGCTTCGCGCAAGACCGTACAGCGACAGACCTGATTGGTTGGTTGGATCAGGAAATACGTGAGCCATCAATCAAGCAGCCAGTCCTTCGCGAATGGTTGCGTCGAGCCGTTACCGTACTGTTGGAGGATCGCGGCTTCTCCCTGTCACAGCTTCTCAAAGGTCAATTCATTCTTCGTAGAAAGCTCGGTGAGCAACTGTTGCTGGCTAAGAAGAACGCCTATGACGAAGGATTCCAGCAGGCTCTGTTCCACGATGATTTGGAGCTGGTCACATCCTCAGAACCGGACCATGCGTTTACCTATCCGGCAGACATGGCGCTGTACCCTGCTACCTCGTACTACGCTGGGTCGTTCAAGTTCAAGAAACACTACTACCCATTCCCCGGCATGCTTCCATGGAAAACGTCAAAGGGGGAGGACGCAGAGGAATACCTCTGTGCGCAGGCGATTGAGCTATTGGATGAGGTCGATTTTTGGGTTCGGAACCTCGTCCACGCAACACAGTTCTGGATGCCTACCGCGACTCAACGTACCTACCCGGACTTTGTGGCGCGGCTCAAGGATGGACGCCTCTTTGTGATCGAGTACAAGGGCGGCGACCGTGTGAGCAACGATGACAGCAAGGAGAAGCGCTTGATCGGTGAGCTATGGGGTAAGAAGTCAGGTGGGAAGGGGATTTACCTCATGGCGCAGAAGAAGGATGAGCAAGGGCGTGGCTTGCGCGAGCAGCTACTCAACGCCATCAACACAGCGTCCTGACGCTCAGTGTGGCGGCTCAAGTTACTTGGCTTTGAGCCGTCATAGGTCAATCACTCCATTGCTCATCCGCTTTTCACTCCCTGCCAGTACGCCATCCTAGAGGCGCATTGTACCCCTATCCTCTGCCGGTGAGGCAGAAGCGGTCTTTACCAGAATCCTTTCCCTTAACTGAAAATCCGCCATCCCGATTTGGTATAATGAGGGCATAAACCAAATAACTCTAAATGAAGCACAAAATACCATTCGCTTTAATTGTTGGAGGAATCATCGTTTTCCCTCCAATCATTTCTCGCATTATAAACACAAGCCTTTTCATGTCTTTGGGTTTATCCACAAAAATAGCCTTTGCGCTATACATGTCCCTGACCTTTTTCATCATCGCTGCCTCACTAGCTACGATCTACGTAGCTGGAACGAAGCTCTCCCAAGTTTCTCAAGCCAAAAGGATCGAGCTAGACCGAATCAATGAGCGTGAAAATCCTCACGTTGGTAAGCCAGCAAAGGGGAAAGTCAGACTATCGAAAACCAAAGAAATAGCTCCAGTAGAGCCTGCCGAGAAAAAGAAAGGTTTGTTTGCCAGCTTCGCTGATGACTTATCCTCTGGCGGCGATTCCGGTGGCGATAGCGGCGGGGGAGGTGATGGTGGTGGAGGTGGTGACTAATGTGATCCAGCCGGACTTCATTTTTCAAATGGTAAAATTGTTCGATAACAATATGATCGATAATGGATAGAGATTGGATAAAAGATAAACACTCACTAAATGAAATTCAGCAAGAAAAAATGATTCGAAAACTGATAGAGAAAAGCCTACCAGTGGACCTGCGTCTGATGCGTATTGAATCTATAGATTCGCGCTTCAATAGAATCTTGGGCGTGAAATATTTTTGCTTCTCAAGAGAAACGGCTCAGAGCATTGTATTACATTGTCAAGTACATCAGTTGCCTTTTAAGGTTCGCACGATGGCTCCAAGCTTCATGGGTAATTATTATGAAACGAGGTGGGAATACAGATTTGTAGATGACGCCGATTAACAATCGGTTTTTATTTTTGAATTCGTTCAGCGGGAAGGTTCTCGCAGAGCGATGCCGGATGCTGGTGTCGAAAACGGTAGGTCTAGGCTAGAATCAATGAACCGTTTACCTAGAAGCCTGATGCGGAGTTACTTATGAGTGAACCACTATCACCTGAAACCATCACCATCATCAAATCCACAGCTCCGGCGCTGCAAAAACACGGCGTTGAGATAACGACGCGGATGTACGAACGTCTGTTCGTTGATCCTGAAATCAAGGCGCTGTTCGACGAAGCGGCGCAGAAATCCGGCGAGCAACCCAAGCGTTTGGCTGGGGCAATTCTTGCCTTTGCTAACAATGTAGATAGGCTTGAGGTCATAGACAGTGCGGTGAATAATATCTGCGCACGCCATGTGGCAACGCATATCAAGCCTGAGCATTACCCCGCCGTTGCTAATGCGCTTTTGCCAGCAATCAAGGAGGTGCTTGGAGAAGCAGCAACTGATGAAATTCTTAACGCATGGGGTCAAGCATACTGGTTCCTTGCTGACCTAATGATCAGTCGTGAGAAGGCGCTTTACCAAACCGCTTCGTAGTCAGCACTTCTTACACCTATTCGCATAATTGGCTCGCCCCGCTTGATAAGTAGGGCGAGTTTTTTATTGCTAAAATATTTCCTGTTATAGGTAAATTGGCTGGTTTCAATTTGGTATAATTCGTCTATAGACCAAATAATACTACCATGAAAAAATCTGACAAATCAAAAGCATTGCCCTACACAATATTATTCTATGGATTGATATTCGGGGCTATCTGGTACAAAAATTCCCAACCAGTTGAAAAGCATGGGCCTATGCGAATTGAACTAAAGCGTCTAAGCGACGATGTTCCATTTCATCAATATTGGAATGGAGTTTTTGATACTATGCTCAAGAGCATGGAATCAAAATGAAATTATACTAAAGAAACCGATTAGAAATAGTCGGTTTTTTTCGCCTCAATTTCGACGTTCAATATGGTATAATATGTTCACATAACTACAAACATTAAAATGCGTAACATTATCCGTCTAATTATGATCACGGTGCTTCTCGGCGCGGGCGCTCAAGCAAATGCGCAATCAGGTCTTTTATGGGGTATGAATGTATCCCCTATATGCAGTCTTCAACCGGGATTGAAGAACGTAGAAAACTTCGATGCCACTCCCTACGAAAACGATTTTGGATTCATCTGCAATGAGGATTCCGCTTTCACTCCGCTGGCTGCACTGTTTGGCACCGAAAGTGATAGCTTCGCACCATTGAAGCCAACCTTAAAGGACGCTGGTTTCGATACTGTCTATCCCGAAAACAACGCGCTGTCGTCAATGATGGCTTCTATACTCTTGATTGTTTCATTTGTGCTGATTCCAGCCGCTGTTTGGCTGATTGTCAGAATCTGTATAGAGGGAGCAAAGTCAGGGAGTGCATTAGCGACCTTCGCAAAATACCCTGTGAGACTTTTTGCTGTGCTGTTGGTGGCGATTTACCTTCTGTTTGGTGGCGCGATAATCATGTACTTCCCTACGATTGGGATTTTCATGGCGAATGGTCAGATTGCTGGGAAGGTGAAAAGCACCTTCGAAACAGGAAAGCTCAAGAATTCGCTGGAAGTGACTGAGAAATTTATGCTCAGTGCGAACAATGCAAGCCAGATTAAAATGGCTGCCGAGGAAGACGTAACCACTCAAGCGCTTTTCCAGTTCAACCATCCTCGCATGACGAAGGTACAGGGCACATTCTTCGGGTCCAATAGCCTCACGAAAGACGAAGCCCTAGAAGAAGCCGTTAAGCAAGGCAGCTTGACGATTGAGATCAACAAGGAAACCAAGCTGAATTTCGATGCTTCTAAAAATCTTGAAGACATCCTTAACGCATTTCAACTTGGGCGTCGTTACACGCTAACGAAGAAAGCTGAATACAGTCCTGAATACCGTGATGCCTATGGCTTTGAGACGGTTTACGGTTCGGTTGAGGTGGGATCGAATGGTGAAAACGTTGAGCAACAAGCGGGTGGTGAAAGCTTGAATGACGGGACGATGATGAACATGCTTCGTTCTGCACAGAAGGAAGCTGCAGAGTCGCTTGGACCTCGGTACGTGCCTCAGTTGGGTACGCTCAAAACCGTGATATTGGCGCAGTTGAAAGCTGGTGCCATCGATACAACAAACCCGTCAGCGAACCCTGCTGTGAAGACGGTGGTGGATTCCATACGCAAGAAGTACAGAGCCGCTTCTACCGATATTCGCACCAATACCATCCAGTACGACAGGCTTCAGGCAACCATGCCTCAGACGTATGACGTGGTTTCGGGCATAGCTGGTGCGACAATCTTCGCCGGGGCGAGAGGTCACGACATGACTAGCGATGGTCAATTGATTCGTGCGCAGCAAGACTGGATAAGAAAAGAAATCGTATTGCCATTCCGATCCGCTGTGTGTACCGAGGATTCTTACGCTTACGTAAACGCTACTATCATGGTTCAGCGCTTCAATGATATTCCCGGCGAAACGCCAATGAGCGATTTCATCAGGAACCATAAGTTGCTTGGATTGAATTTAGCCTGTGCTGAAATAAACGCAGCTACTCATAGAATCGACGTTCTTGGTACACAAAATCCAGAAGATGCAGAAGCTTTCAAAATGGACGCTTTAGCTGGTTCCCTAGCTAAATCTGAACTTGATTCCAGTATTTATCTAGGGATTAAGGATTCTCTTGCAGATGATAAAGCTCACGAAGGTGCTTTAAAATACGCGGTATGGCTCCAAGTTAAGGAAGGCGTGTTAGGTCTTGGTTTGGCTGATGTAACCGTTTCCAATTACCTCAATGCGCAGCAAGTGAAAGCTCGTTCATTGAACAGCAGCTTGTATTTCACTTTCAGAAATAGCGGAATCCAGAACTACAATTTCGTGAATTTATCAATGCTCAGAGGAACGAACGATATTGATTTGTCTGACGAAGATTTGAAATGGGTAGCCGATTCTTTCCCAGTGTTGCCATTCAGCATGCTGATGATTTCTTCTGTGACTAACGTAGCGCCTTCCTCATTGCTCAGCGACCAATCGGCTGAAAGCGCCTTCAACGTTGCTAAGCTAGTAGGGAATCTATTGTCGGTAGAAAGTAATTCCATAAAGCTTTTGGGCGGCATGGATCAAGGTAAATCAATGTATGACGGTGCAACTGAATGTAAGAATGATCCAAGCGTTTGCGAAGGCAATCCAACCGTGAATTTTGAAACTGGTATGAGATTGATGGGCAGTGAATCCATCGGTTATGCGAACAAGGTCATCGGAGCTTACGTTGTAGCAAAAGCCGTCAAGGAAGCGAAAGACATGGTTCCTACCGTGCTTGAAGCCAGCACTGCTGGTGTTGCTGATAAAAGCAGTGTGAGTTGGTTAAAGCTTGCTTGGCAGGGAGGAACAGTCATTTTTATGACTGCGGTTTATGGAACATTGATAATTGCTGGTGGATTGTTGCCAGTAGCCTATATGAATTATGGTATCGGTATTTTCTGCATGTATTTCCTCCCAATCGTTAAGATTTTCTTGATGATAAGCGTGATTATCGTGTTTAGCTGGGAAGTGGCGATACTCAAAGGGATCTATGCGCCGTGGCTTTTATTCAGAGCATTAATTGCGAATGACGACAAAGCAAGTGCGGGATACTTGAAAGATTTAGGTATGAAGCTTTTCAGAGTGGCATTGTTAATTCCTGCGTTTGTGGTCGTGTACAATTTCCTTGGATTCATGCTTGAAAACTTTGTACCAAAAAGGCTTATCTGGAGCATCCTGACGATGGGTGACGGTAGCTTGATGGCGCAAATCGTTGCATCAGTCATGGTTGCGATTGGAATGCTTTGGATTTACTTCTCATTCGTCAAAGCAATGAAAACCTATCACACTGAAATCATGACAGCATTAACTCATCAGCAAAGCGCTCAAGATGACAATACGTATGAAAAGGTTGTTGCGATAATGACTAATCCTCAGATGGTCAGCGCGTTCCAATTGGTATTGCAGCAAGGAACACAAGCTGTACCAAATGCTGTTAAAAACTATACTGATAAAGAAAAAGAGAATTTGAGAAGACAGTTCAGTGATGTACCTCGAAATCCAATCGTTCCGCAATCAAGTGATGGAACAAGAAAAAGAGAAGCTGAGTGATGACAAGCCTCGAAAGGGGTTTTGTTTTTTATGGCGCTTTTCGGTGGGCATGAAATGGTATAATAAGGAAAACAAATTCAATGCAAAATGATCGATTTAGACAAGGCTGAGCCCGCCAAGGAATTTCACAAGCACCAACGCTTCCTTCCGCTGGTTATCGTTTTTCCATTTACTATAATATTTCTCTTATCAACGGTTGGTTTGCAAAGCGCACTCGCTTACGCGGGAATTGTGGCTGTTGCCTTGGTGTGCATTTTCTACTCATTAAAACTGCGAAAAGCGGCTCAAGAAAGAATAGCTGAAACAGACGCACGATTGAAACGTGACGCTGATGAGAAGAAAGCCAAAGATCACCTTGCAAAACTCAATGCTGCTCGAAAGGATTTTAGAAATGTCGAGCGTGAGGTTCTTCCGTGATTTGGGTTAGCTTTTCTCGTGCGGCTTGGCTTGCCGTGGCGTGCGTAGCGGTCTTTTCCATCACCAGTTCTACAAACGCCAAGCTATCTGCAGACCACGCTCCTGTGCGAAATGTGGGCGTTTGGCAGGGTCTACCATCGCTGGATCTGGCGGTGTGTGCGAACCCATTCGACTTTCCTGAGTCTGAAAAGACCAATGTTCTCAAAGCCCTCTTGGGTGAAGACAATGACCCGGTGCGGGTAGCCAGTCGCTGACTGGTTCTGTGCGGGTAGAAACCCATCAATGACAAGGGAGATTCCATTGATCAAGCTGTGTGTCGCAGGAATGGTTGGATTAGTGATGTGTGGCTCTGTGTGGGCAGCAAGCAATGAGGATGAAGCGGCTGCACTGGCTACCCTCAATGAGGTCCAGAAGATGTACGAGAATCGCCCTCAAGGCACGCCTAATGACGCGGGCACGCGAACGCTGTCGAAGAAAGACATCAATGACTGCGTGACACAGATGACTGAGGCTAAGAACAAGCTCGATGCTGTGAAGCAGCAATACAGCTCGACCAAAGCCTACCAGTCCATGCAAACCCGTATGCTGACTGGTCAGGTCCGTGGTCGCTTAGCAACCTGCAAGCAGACCAAGGACACTCTGGGGTACTGATGGAATGCCTTGCTTTGAAACGCTCTCAGGCGCTGGTAAGGTCTGACCTAGAGCGTTTCATAGTTAGGGAGCGGCATGAAGATTTGGGCGTGTGCGAAAGGTCCTAACGGCTACATCAACCGAGAGGACGGGCAGTACAAGCTGTACTTCATCTGGCAAATTCTCAAGATGAAGCGAGAGAATCCCGCTGAATTCAGCGCTCTGACCTTCTTCAGTACCCATTCTCGCGTGGAGAAGCGCCGTGAGATGGTCGCAGTGAAGAGTGGGCATTTCCGGTACAAGAACCTCGATCCTATGACTGCTAATTCTGGTGACAGTGATGGGGAATCCCTTTCCCACGCTTGCCTCATCGCCATCCTATCCCAGCTCCAAACGATCAACTTTGTCATTGATAACGAGATCGTCCCATTCACGTTCACGCGCCTTGTGACTGAGGAAACCCGGCTGAGATTCGGGAACGGCAATGCCTACGTTCCCGACCTCTACGGCGAGTTCACCTCCGACAACCCCTACTACAAGAAGTGGGGCGGGAAGCTGGCGATTGAGGTTTGCTACTCGAACCCATGCAGCATGCAGAAGGTCGTCGATTTCCGTGACCACGGAATCCCCATCATCGAAATCAAGATCACTGACAGCATCAAGGTTGAGAAGTACATCAAGAAAGATGACGTTGAGGGCAGTCTTGAGAGGCGCTACCGACAGGTTTCTGAAATCGTCGCTCGGCAGTTGTATTGCAAAGTGCTTTCTGACCCGGTGAGCACCAGATTCCATGAGGATTTCGCACGGCAAGCTGAGAAGGATCGGATAGCGCTAGTCGAGAAAAATAAGCGCGAAACCATGTTACTATTTAATAAGGTTCGCGAGGCTGAATCGCTCGCTGATGCTTTGGGCAAGGAGCGCGATAGCTTTTCTGAGGCGAAGGGTCTGTTGGAAAAGGACAAGGCTGGTCTTGAAGCTTCGACCAAGGAACTGACTCAAAGTGTTGAAGATCTGAAGGTCGAGCTTGGAAAATACAAGACGGCGTATACGAACAGGGTCAATGATATTAAAACGCTGAAGGGTGAGTTGGAGGAAGCGAAGGCAGGATTTTGGACGAAGGTCTGGCGGGCTATAAGCACAGAGAAGGCATAAAAAAAGCCCTAGTGGGCTATTTTATTTTCAAATACAAGCTTTAAGCGGTAATTCTCCTGCATCTTGGTTTGTTTAGTACCTTTTCAGTGAGCCTGTTGAAGACTCTATAAAGGTTAATCGTTTTCTGAATTTTCACGTCTCGCGCCTCGCTGACCCGGCTGAAAAGCTTCTCTGGTGTTTTGATGACGACCATAGATTTGCTGTGAGGCTTCGTTTCTGTGAGCGCATTGGAGCAAGTGACCCGTAACTGGTGAAGGTCTTGCTCATGCACGACAATGCTTGCGACGAACTGCAGGGCTGCTGCACAACACATGGATGGATCTATGTCGTTCATTTCGAGATTGATGAGTCTGGTTTTCTCGCGACCTTTGCCCGCTTCGATGGCGACTCTTGGTAGCTGGAGGCTTCCTGCTCCACACGTAGAGTCGTAGAGCGTCCATGAATCGGTTCCTAGGGTTCTGTTCTGATTTTCCAGTGTGTGAAGCAAAGAACCTATAAGGCTTGAAAGGTCAGTTGGTGTGAGGAACTGACCCAAGCCTTCACCAGATCTGCGGAATAGGGCGATTTCCTCGATGAGCATGGTCAGCACGTCTGAAAACGCCGGTAAAGCTTCTACGACCTCTTTATAGATCCTCACGGACGTTGCCAAGGCTTCGACGTTGAGCGTGCTGAATAGCTTCTCATCAAGCGCAAAATGGGTGTCGTCGATGTAGACGTGCTCGGTAAGCTCTTGGTCCGTGATTCCGTAGCGTCGATACCGGGCAACGAGCTGGTTCAACATGACGCCAAGGTTGAATTTCACGAAGACTGACAACGCCAGATCCTGCTTGGCTCGCTCGCCTCCGTTGTGGTGGCTAGTGATCTGGAAGATGGATGATTTCAGGGCTTTGATTTTGAGATCGATTGGCTGGCTCATACGGCACTTACCAAAATTTCAGAATCTGTAGATTTTTTGGTCGGCTGCACATCAAGAGCTTCACTCATCAATTCTTGAAATAGCTTAATGGTTTGCAACTCGTCAATCCGATTAAATACAATTTCTGGTGTTATAAAATTTAAGACAAATTTTGCATCACCTGATTTGTATTGAGTGATAACGTCCGAGCATAAAACCACAAAGCCTTTAACGTCACTATTGTGCTGAGTCGTATTGGCAAGGATTTGCAAGGCACTGACATGGCACATGAACGGGTCAATGTCATTTACAATAACGTCAATATTCTTTACTGATTCAGGATCTTTTTTGTGTTGGTTCCACAAATGCGCAAGCATAAGAGCGCCGTATCCAACACAGGGATCGCAAAATTTCTGAGGGTTTAAGTCTTTAGGTTCGTAAATCAACTGAGCCATGAATTGGGCAAAGTCTGGAGGTGTCATGAACTGACCCTTTGCTACTCCACGACCCTTGGTTAGCAAAATGTCTTCTGCAAGAAGGGAAAGAATGTCTTCGAAGGGGTCGCTTTGTTTGACGATGCTGTTGTACAGATTGACTGCAATCGCTAATGAATCTTGGTCGATACACTCCCAATCTTCTTGTGTGCCTTGAAATCTCTGTAGGGCTTCGCCAGTCGCAATGTAGTTGTTCAAGTCGGTTTTCGGTAAACCGTA
This sequence comes from Pseudomonas sp. MF6767, assembly GCF_016405475.1. Classification (NCBI taxonomy): domain Bacteria; kingdom Pseudomonadati; phylum Pseudomonadota; class Gammaproteobacteria; order Pseudomonadales; family Pseudomonadaceae; genus Pseudomonas; species Pseudomonas sp. MF6767. The sequence continues at coordinate 43,049 of NZ_JAEKCY010000011.1, forward strand.
GTGTACATAACGCTGAGCTAGGGTTTCGATGCCTGACATGAGTCCTACAAGGACAAAGGTCTTGAACGAAAGGTCCTGGTTTTGTGTATCGGATTTTTTTGGATTATCAGAAATCTTAAATATGGTTTTTTTCAGATTTACGATTTGGATTTTTAGATCATTCATTTTTCACCTATTTAGTAATGAGGTGCAAAATATAGTTCGAATTAAATCTAAATGTCAAGGATATTATTATAATGTCTTTGTGGTTGAGGTCGCACGAAAAGTGGAATTTTATTTGGGTGTAAAATCTTCAATTTTTGTTTACGGCTTTTTCGCGATATAAATCAAAGCCCAAATAAGGGGCTTTGTTGTGGTTCATTTCAGTAGGTGTATGTCGAAGAGATCTGTGAGAATCCAATTGATCAGGAACATCATCGCAACCGTGAAAAGGTAAACCACCTGTCTGGTGCTTGAGTATGTGTAAAAGAAAAATCGGTAGATCGGGTAAACCGGGAGGATAGCCAGAGCCAATGCGCCAATTCCTTTGAACGGCTCCCCACGGCTGAATATGTGCAAGCCATAGACACCAAGGGCGAACAGGATCAAGCAGACGATGAGGCAGATAATGCCGTCGATGCCTGTGATGGTGTTGATGCCTTGGCTTTCTTTGTACTGAATCTCTGCGTCGATGTGAACGTTTGCATCGCGCTCGTTGATGTGACCACGCCCAGCGGTGTCATAGTATTTTCCATCGCCTGCTTGGTACGCAGATTTGCCGCCTGATTCCGTTCCTACGACCTTTTTCATGGTTTGTACTCTGTGAAGTAGTAGCCGTCCCTTTGGTAGCTTTTCGAGAAGCTGACGTTGAGCGACGGAGTGTACATCGGGTCAATCCCTTTGCGAACGACGTACACGTAGATGACAGAGGTCTTCCCGGCGTAGCTCAGCTCTGCCCGGTATTGCGTGAAGTGCTTTCGGTCTTTCTGGTTCTGCTCGTACACGTCCATCGTGGAAGCGTTAGCCCCATGCGCATAGACGCCATTGGGCAATCTGATGGCTGGCTGCTTGTACAAAGGGTTCGCGACCTTCTTCCAGAAATTCGGCTCGACGATGTAGTTCAGATACGCGGTGAAGTGGTACGCCTCGTTGCCTTGGGCTGGTGAGCAGTTGGCAGTCATGTCGAGGAAATCTTTGATCTCTCGGCTGAACTGAATGCTGTTGTCTTCCAGCATCTGCCAGTTCTTTACCTTTACCGGCAACGGTTTGGCTTCGTAGTAGTAATACCGATCTTGGCATTTAGCGTGCGCTTGGGTGGCTACCAGAGCGAAGGCGAGGGCGGTTAGCGTTCTCATGCATGGAATCCTTGCAGACATGAAAAAGCCCCGGCTAAGGGGCTTGGAGGCGTTAGTGGCGGTTGGTCTTAACGACTGAACAGACCACGCACGGTCGAACGAACTGTGGAGCTGGCTTCGCTCTTCATCGTGTCCGTCGCGCTCTTCACCATGTCGCCCATGAAGCTGGATTCCTGCTGACCAGACGCATTGGTGTTGGCGGCTTGGTAGCTGGTGTTGGTGGTCTTGGCATTGCCCGGAATGAATTGGACTTGTTGCCCACCTTCGTAGCTCGCCACGGTTGGCTGAGCTGGTTGTGAACCGGGCATGTAGCCGCTTGCTTGCTGTTGGAGATCTGCACAGCCGGTCAGGCTCAGGATGGTAAGGGTCGCGGCAAAGCTGATTGCACGTTTCATGTCCATTTTCTCGCGTGTGTGAACATCAGATGGGAGCCGGACGGGCGGCTGTTAGTGTAATTCTACGTATAAAGTAGAATTACTCAAGCGTAGTCTACGTTGTGCGTTGTTACGAGCGAACGAGAAAAGGAGTTAACTGCTTGTTTCTTTTACAGAAATTGGCAAATGAAAAATTTACAACTGGGGCAGACGTTAAAGCGTCTGCGTGGGGCTGCTGGTTTGAGCCAAGCTGAATTGGGTTTACGGGCTGGATTTGACTCCAACACGATCTCACGTTTTGAGCTTGGGACAGTCACGCCAAGCGTCGATGCGCTGTACAAGCTGGCGATTCAGTTGGACTGCTCTGTGCGTGATTTCTTCTTGGAATTCGACGATGACGAACAGAAAAGGGCGTACCTTTTCAACGTGATTTGCCGTGCTGATTCGAAGGAATTGAACCGTCTAGTGGAGCTTGTGAGCCAGCCAGTCAAGAAGTAACCCACCACGAAAAAAGCTTTTCAGCTTCAACACCTTGGGCACAGATGAGGCGGAAAACGATCATCTTGTCAGTGGCTACTTGCCGATCCTTGGGACTCACTGCTACTGTTTAAATGTACAGTATCCTGAGCAGTCCCACATGATCACCATCCTCGGTCCCATCACAGCGCGCCCAAACCCCATCAAGAAGCCCATTGTTGGGCGCGTGAGCTGTGGTTTTCCGAGTCCCGCACTCGAATACACCGAACCTCCTTTGAGCATCGACGACCTTGTGTGCCTGCGTGAGCCAAGCCGCTGGCTGCTCCGGGCTGATGGAAATTCTCTGTCGGGGATTGGGATTTACGATGGTGATGTGCTTGTCGTCGATAAAGCTTTGGAGCCGCTGGACGGAGACATTGTAGTCGTCGTCATCGGCGCAGATTTCTGCTGCAAGGAGTATCGCGAACGCCTCGGTCAGTCACCGCTTCTAGTCGCTCACAACCCCGCGAATGCTGATATTGAGGTTGGGGATTGGGAAGAAATCGACCTCTGGGGCGTGGTCCTGTACAACCTTCACAGCGTGTCACGGTAACGATGGAGAAGGTGATGAGTGACGATGGATTTGCTGAGCTGGCTGCTCGATCCGAGAAGGTGAGGAATGAACATCGTTTGCTGCTTGAGGGGCTTAAATCCTTTGAACAGAAATTGGTCGATCTGGTTGGTGGGCTGAACTGCACTGGCGTGAGTGAGTACGTCACGTTCGAAGAATATTTCGACCATGAGGATGAAATTATTGGTCACGTCTTCGGCGTGCTTTTCTTCGACGGGAAAGAGCTTTGGGTTAACTACAAAGAGGAACCGCATCCCGGCTTCGAGGAAGCACGCTGGGAGTACAAGCCAGTTGAGAAAATCAGCACCGATTGGCGGAGGAAGGTCAGCAACCCAAAGGTGTTGGATTCTGTAGTAGCCAATCTCCTGATTAGCCTTGATGCTGAGTACGAGAAAACCGCGCCTGTGGTGCAGTCGCTGTCCCAGTTCATGACGATTGAGAAGGCAGAAATCGACTCGGATCTTGATGAGCTTTTCAGCGGTAATGCAAAGCTGCTGGAGTCGTGGATGAAGGCTCGTAAAGCAGTTCAGACAGACCCAGAGCAATCCATCACGTTGAGCTGTTCGCACGTAGAGACGGTCCTCAAAGGTTGCCTCAAAGTGCTTGGTGCCACTGAGTACGAAACCCTCGCGATAGAAAAGCTCGCTAGGAAAACTCTCAATATGCTCAAGGCTGACAACACCATCGACACAGTGACCGCTGAGATGGTCCAAGGCGCTATTACGATGAGTAAGTCCATTGGTGAGACACGGAATTTCAAAAGCTCATCTCATGGAAAAAGTGAAGGGTACGTGCCGCCATCTGCTGACCTCGCTCAACTCGCAAATCACCTCGCGGGGGTCGTCTCAGTTTTCGTGATGAAACAGACTGACCGAGTGACGAAGGCTGGGTAATGAACAGGGTCTTCTGTCTGGTCGATTGTGACTGCTTCTACGTATCGGCTGAACGCCTGTTTGACCCTACGTTGATAGGCGTTCCCGTAGTCGCGCTTTCGAACTCGGATGGTTGTGTCGTTTCGCGGTGCCCCATCGCTAAAAGCAAAGATCCCCGCACTGGTGAACTCGGCATAAAAATGGGCGCGCCGTTCTTCGAAATAAAGCACTTCATGAAGAGCCACGGCTTGCGTGTGGTGTCGTCCAACTACGCGCTTTACCAAGAAGTCAGTAACCGCGTAATGCGCGTTCTAGAGACGTTCGCGCCTCGAATTGAGGTCTACTCAATTGACGAATCTTGGCTCGATTTCAGCGGTGTACAAGGCGATCTGGAGAAGCTTGGGCGTGAGATCCAAGCCGCTGTCAAAAAGCAGGTTGGCATTGGCGTTGGGGTTGGATTTGGACCTACGAAAACGCTCGCAAAGGCTGCGAATTTCAGCGCGAAAAAATGGCGTGCGCAAACCGGCGGTGTGGTGGTTCTCATGGACGAAATTCGTCGGGATAAGCTGCTTGCTTGGATGCCAGTGGATGAGATATGGGGCATTGGCAGGCAGCTCTCCAAGCGCCTTGAAGCGATGGGCGTGAAGAAGGCAATCGACCTTCAACGGTACGACAGAAAGTCGTTGAGGAAGCTCTTCAACGTGAACGTTGAGAAGACTTCGATGGAGCTGGAAGGTGTGTCGTGCTATGCGCTTTCCGAAGGTGCTGAGCCGAAGCAAACCATCGCCAGTACACGAAGCTTTGGTGAGCGAATTACAGAGCTGCAGGGGCTTCGTGAAGCGGTAACGACATACGCCAGTAGGGCGTGTGTGAAGCTCCGTTCTGAGGGGCAATTGTCATCGTGTCTGCAGGTGTTCATCCAGACCAGCAGGTTCGACGAAAAGCCTTACTCCCGTACTGCGATCTGTGCGTTGGTGACTCCCAGTAACGACACTCGCGAATTCGTGGCGGCTGCGCTGGAAGGGCTGAGCAAGATCTTTGTTCCCGGCTATAGGTACGCCAAGGCAGGAATCATCCTGAGCCAATTCGTGAGCGGGGAAGGGTATCAGCCTGACCTGTTCGCACCTGAGCGCAGGCGAAATTCAGAGACGTTGATGAAGGTCATGGATGGAATCAACGCTCGATACGGAAGGGGAAGCATCAGGATTGCTACAGAGCCACCCATAGCCCAGTGGGCTATGAAAAGGGACTATTTGAGTGACAGTTTCGTCACGGACTGGCATCAACTTAAACGTGTGAAAATGACCTGAAAAGAAAAAAGCCACTTAAGGCTCTTTCAGCTTTACAGTTTTATGGTTTTACCTTTCGCTTGGGCTTGTTGTCGTGCTCGATAGCGGTGAGGATATTCGCAGAAAATACGGAATCATTTATCTCGTAAGACCCTTGGACAGCTATCCTGAATGAGTCATGCGGGTTCTCAAAAATCTGCTTGGCAATCTTCTTATTATCTCCCTCAAGATTATCGATCAGCTTTCCTCCTTCCCTGTAATCATCGCGTAAATCTCTAAAGCCCATTTCCACGCCTTTCTCTCTGAAAAGCTGCTTGGCTAATAACTCATGGTCGTCAGTGGCTGGCAATCCGTAAAGCCACTCATAGGACATTTCGCCAAGCTTTGATTTAGATTTGAGGATTGAAGCTACCTCATGGTGAGCACCAAAGAGCTTATTGAAATTCCCTTGCTCGCCAAAGACTGAGTATTCATTCCCTCTGATTTTTACCGTGCCATCTGGTTTTGGTGCTTCAAGATCGTCGATTCGATAGCCCAGCTTCTCCATGCCAGTTATGATAAATGCAGGAACTATTTTGGTGTCAGGCTTCTTGCTCAGTTCTGCTCGTAAGATTTTGAATTCTTCCTTTAGTGTCATTATAGTTATTTTTGTTAATTACTAGAATAATAGCATTTCTAAAAACCCAAATCGTAGGCAACAAAAAAGCCCCGAAGGGCTTTTTCTAAAACGCAGTCAGCTTCATCACTGGAGAAGCTTTTTCCTTGCGTCATTGAATTCTTGCTCAGTGATGTGACCATCTTCTTTCAGCTTTGCCCATTTGATCAGCTCATCAGCGACAGAGAACGTGCGAAGCCGCTCGCCCTTGATGATGTCAACGTCACTGTTCTCAGGAACGGTTTTCGCTTTGCCAGAGAAAATGCCGTTGGCTTCAATCCACTGTGCATGGGCGCGCAGAGGGCTGAGGAACAGGACGTTCAGGAGGATGATGTACAGCAGGGCGATGCCAGCCAAGATTGCCGAAGCAATGAACTCGCTCGTCTGGCGGTCCCATCTGTCAGCAGCCCCGAGCGTCGTAGCGAAGTACAGGGCGAACAGGACACAGCCAATCAAGGCTATGGAGACGTAGCCCTTGTAGTTCCTAGCTGCGGTTTCGATGTGGCTGAAATCACTGTTTTTTTTCATCATCACCAAGCCAAAAATTAGAAAAATGGCTGGGATGATTCCTACCACGAAAAACAGAGATGGCAGTAGCAGAAGCACGAAAATCAGCAGCTTGCTCTGCTCGCCACTGGATAAAGGTGTGTTGGTCATTATTGCATCCGTGTTTGTCAGATTGGATTCCAAAGGCTTCGATTAATGCTTTGTGAAAAACTTCAAGGCTTCTACTGAGATAATTACGATTGCCCAGCCAATGAAAATTCTGCGGCGCGTAGAGCTGTTGCGTTTTGACTTGAAGAAGGAAGCAATACCCATATGAATCAGAGGTATAAAAATGCTTCCGCCGATGGCTCTAGAAATGTAGCTTTGGAACAGGACTGGCTCTCGCACAATGTCAAAGACGGGCAATGCATTGAAATCATGCTTCACGCTTGCATAGAAAACGATGCAAAAGCTAATCATCGAAAGGACAATCGCGAGTGCTAGAGACGTAGGTTTTTTCTTGGAAGCATCAGGTTCGTTTTGACCATTCACTTCTTTTTCTGGCGCTGATACTTCCATGTCCCTTCCTTAGTCATAATCGTGGGTACGCGGCTATGGCGAACCTTGTGTGCATGGCATAGTAGCATCACCGCTGATTTGACCAAAAGGGAGGGGGCTAAGCATGGACGAATTTCTGGACAGGTCAGATGAGCTGCACGTAGAGATTTTGAAACTGCTCGATGGCGTACCAGCTTATCCCGGCATACGGCATGAGGTTGCCTTGGTAGCGTGCGGTATGGCGCTGGAACACGCTCTGAGCCTACGCCTGTTGGTGAGAGCGCAGTGCTACACCTCTGCGTTATCCATGATGCGTCTTCAGTACGAAGCCCTCACGCGAAGCGTCTGGTTGCTGTATGCCGCTACGGACTTGCAGGTTGAGACACTGGCATCGCCACTCACGCTTGACGCAGAGCACGCAGCCAAGAAAATGCCCATGTTCGCCGTCATGCTCGAACAGATAGGGAAGACAGCTCCTGAGCAAGCGTCAAGGATGCTGCTTAATTTCAAAGAGACGAATTACCATGCGATGAACTCATTCGTGCATAGCGGAATCCATCCGCTGCGCCGACATGCCGAGGGCTACCCGGTGAAGCTGATTCAGGACGTGCTCAGGAACAGCAATGGACTGAACGTGATGACTCTCCAAATGAGCGTGATTTTGAGCGGCGATCCGCGTTTCAATGGCGTCATCAGGGCTGTGCAGGAAGAATTTCACCAGATCCTACCGGGTCTGGCTTCGCCACTTTAGAAAGGAATCGGATATATGGGTAGGTCGAGCGACTGGGCATTGGAGCTTATGGAGGAAAGGGAGCGTGACAGGGAGCTTGACTACCAATATGAGCAATACGAAGCTGAAATGAAGTGGTTTGAGGAACATCCGTTTCTCGAAACGTACAGCGTGTTCAATGACATGCTCTTGCAATTGAAGCTCATGGTGAAGAAGCCTGCTGACAGTTTCGATTCAGAAATGATGCACAAAATGGCTTATGTCCATGCCGTTACGCTTTTTGAGGCGATGGTAGGCGACGTTTTGAAAGCTACGATTTTGGCATACCCAACCCTCATGCAGAAAATGGTCAATAAGCTGGGTGAAGATAAGGGTAATAAATTTCACATTACTGAAATTGCAGAGCTTGGCTTGAATGGAATCGTCTTAGGCATTCTAAATCAGCAGATATACCATAATCCAATCACGGTTAAAAAATACGTCAATTTGCTAACGGGTAAGGTATTACCTGATACTCACATGGCGAAAATGCAAGAGATTGCTGAGCGTAGGCACGACTTCGTGCATAGAAATGGCAAGACGATAAAAGGCGTAGAGCTGGAAACTAATGTTGAGACAATTGTTTCAACCGTTGAAGTTATAGAAAGCTTTGCGCGGGACATATTTGAAACCATTGACAGAGCGATGAAAGATGAGGCGGGCATTCACATAATATGACCACTGCTATGAAGAAAAGCCCCTAGGGGCTTTCTTATGCTGCTTGGGATTCCGCTTTGGATAATCCGAAATATTTGAAAATGTCGAACATATCGAAGTCGATGAATTCAGCTTCTTGCTCGTCGCCTTCGTTCAATAACGCACTGAGTACGATTTTCTTGTTGTGAAGGACTGTGGTCAAATAATCATCAACTGAGTTTTCGATTACGAGATTGATGATATTGACTGAGTTCTTCTGACCAATTCTGTGGCATCTATCTTCGCACTGGACCATTTTCGCTGGGGTCCAATCCATCTCTCCAAACATTACAGTGCTTGAAGCTGTGAGCGTGATTCCTTCGGCACAAGCCTTGATGGAACCGATGAACACCTGAGCATCGCCGTTCTGGAACTCGTCTACACGCGCTCCGCGCTGAGCTGGTGGCACCTTTCCATCGATTCTTGTGGTCTTGATGCCAGCTTCTTGGAGCGTGGATTCTATGAGGTCCAGAACCTCTTGGTGGTGAGCGAAGAACACGACCTTGCCTTGGGATTCCACTGCCTCTTGGATGTACTCAGCTACCAAAGGAGCCTTTGCCACGGCGCTCAGTCTACGCACAGTCGCAAGCTGTGACATGAAATCGCTTCTCAACTCTCTCATGTCCTGAGCGGCTTTTCTGTACGTTGGGCTTTTAGGGTCATATTTGTTCATGACTTTGATCAAGCCTTCGTACAATTTGTGCGTTTTGACGATTATGTCTTTTTCACCTTTGATAGCGATTTTGAGTGAGGCATGGTCGCAAGGCATTGGCACAACGCTGTGAATCTTATCTGGCAATTCAGTAAGCACGTCTTTCTTCAAGCGACGAATCATCCCGGCTTCCTTAAGCTTTACCTGAAGCTCGTTCATGTTTTTTAGAAATTGAGGGTGAATCTTTGGCTCGAATACGCCAGAGCAATATCTGTATCCGAACGAACCATAGGATTTGAATGCTTCTGGTGCGAGCTTGTGAGCTACTGTGAAAATCTCAAAAGGATTGTTCAAGAACGGTGTGCCAGTGAGAGCTATGAAATTCTTCGATGGAACAGCTAAGCAGTCGATGGTTCTCTTAGCTTTTGGATTTTTCATGTAGTGGCTTTCGTCGAAAATCACATAATCATAATTTGAAGCTGCTAAAACCTCTGCATTCTTACCTACGATTCCATACGTCAAAATATCTACAGCGTATTCTCTCGAAAGGTCTATTTTTGCTGAGCCAGCGATGATGGATACAGATTCAGCGGTCTTAGGATTTACTAACCACTTCTTCAGTTCTCTTTTCCAATTGGATTTTAGGGTTGCAGGGCAAATCACTAAAACCTTTTTCGCGTCTTTGTAATTGATTACGCCAATCGCTTGGATGGTTTTTCCCAAACCCATTTCGTCAGCGATTAGGGCATTTCCCTTTTCTACTGCGTATTGGATGCCCGCTTTCTGGTACGGAAGGTAATCCAAACCGACTGGTGCAGGGGCTTTGAAATTTGAAGATACTTTGCTAGCTGCTGCGACTCTCTTTGCTAATGCCTTTTTGGCAATGTCGGCTTGGTAGTCAAAAGCTGGAGTGGTTGAGAAAGGCTCTTTTTGTTCTTTGAGGTTTGCGAGGATGTTGGAAACCATGATGTAGCTTGATGTGGTCCAAGCTTTTATTGTTCCGTCCCAATTGAATCCAGCGTCTTTAGGAAAGTCTTTTAAGTCATAAATTGTCTTGCATATATATTTGTTATTGTCGAAATGTAAGTTAAGCATTTAATTATTATTTGGTTATGAGCGAATTATACCAAATTAATAATTAAATCAAGGGCTTAGCGGTAATTATTTTCAATTATTTTTAGGGTAATTAAAGGCGGTTTCTAAATGGTATAATATGAACAATACTATTTAGCTCGAAATGAATTACATAAAGCCTTTTCTCTTATTCATAGCCCTTTTGATTAGCTCGAATTTCGCATTCGCTGATGACTTCAAAGACTGCTACCGCCCCGACTCGCACAAGACGCTGAATGAGTGCATGGATCATGCGGTAGCCAATGCGCCGTACATTGGTCCTTTGCTCAACACGCTTGAAACGGATCGGTCGTTGCTGGTTGTGAATTACGCAGGCAACAAGCTCACAAATTTCGGCAGTGATTCGCAGTTCACACTGACGCACGACACTACGAAATCGGATTACCTTTCAGAGTCGAGGGACAAGCTGGTTTGGAGCGGTGGGGTAGCGTTTCTGTACCTCTACACTGCGTTCGCCTGCTACCTAATCTTCAGAGGGCAAGCCACCAGCTTCATTGGTAAAGACCGAAAGGACATTGTGTACTTCGCCATCATCTCGGCGGGAATCATGATCCTGCTGGGGTTTGGCGTTCTGTTCGATCTTTACGCTGGAGCGCTGCTAACTGGTGTCGTGGTAGGTATTTCGTTCGTCGTGAACATGTCGTTGAAGCTCTGGACCTACACCCAGCTCGACGTGGGATTCAACACGACTCAGGCAAATGCGCTGGCTAGAAACGAATCGACGCAAATCATCATGGCGATGATTCAGCAGCATGCGGCGAACATCCTCTTTAACAGCAAGCAGTTCAACACGTTCAATTACGAGACGAATGATAAGGGGGAGAGGGTCTACAAGGAGACGGCTTACTCACAATGCATGCAGCAGTCGGCTGAGCCATCGCGCTTCCTAGCTACTCTCCTAATTGACGGTGAGGCTCAGAAGACTCAGAAATGCTTGAAGCAGGTGGGCTATGAGACGTTCAACCTTGGGCATGTGAGCTATCAAGGATCGGATGAGTCTACGAAAGCGGCGCTGCTTGAGATGAACGACCTTGCTCATATGGTCGCCTTCGACTCGATAAAATTCATGTGCGGCAATGCGCTTAACGTCGAAGATCGTCGTGTGCAGTGGGCACCTCACTGGATGGTGTATGACCAGTGCTTGAACCGCATCGCGTCTGGTGGTGTTGAGAATGCCGCTGATGGGCAGATTCAGTTCTTCCCTCAGAATGACGGAATCACTAAGGCTTCAATCCAAGCTCAGATCGAGCAGATGAGACTGATCTACATCGCTTCTGCAGGGGCGTTCGTGCAGACACATGCACAGGAAGCGAAGGATGCTGTGAAGCGTCCTCTAGCTGACATAGCGAGCTTCATGCTCGACATTTCAACCGTAAACCGTGTGGCTGGGGATCTCGAAAGCCAGATCAAAAAGGAGTACACAGAGAACGTTCAGGCGGTGTATGACCCAGTGATTTTGGGCTTCAAGAGCCAGTCTGCGCTCACTCAGAACACTGAGCTGGATAACAGACGCAGGGTGTCCGAGACGCTGCAAACTGAGAGCGTCTTTGATATTGATAAGACGATCTCAATCCTCGTACTGCCCACCAGTTCCGAGGCTAACAAGGCGAAGCTCAAAAACTCAATGGAGTACACAGCCAACTGGCTTTTCGGAAACCTTTACACCACGTCAGGATTCACGTTCGAGGACTGCACGAAAGAAGTGAATACGTGTATAGCCCCTGCGCTAAATCAGTCTGCTGCGCTTTTCTCTAATGGCATGACGGCACTCAAACACTATTGGACTATGTACATAGTCTTTAAGACGGGTCAGCTCACGTTCGATGAATTCGAAAGCCAAAGAATGAAAGCAATGGCTCGCGCTCTTGGCTTCTTCGTGTCTATGACGGCTTTCGCGATCAGCTTTTTGACCGGCGCTTTGGTGTTAAGCGGTCTCTTAGCTCCGCTGTTCTTCCTCGGGCGATTCGCTCAGGGGATTTTCAGCTTACCAAGCAGTTTGATCGTCATGTACATCAAAATCGGAAGCCTCATATTCCCGCATGGGAAAAATCACGATCAAGAAAGGTCGTTCCATGTGTTCCTAGACCTGATTCTGTCCTTGCTGTGGAGAATGCTGGAGCCGTTAATAATCCTTTTCCTCTTCACTGTGACAATCGCGCTGCAAGGAATCCTTGTCGTTTTCGTGAGTAACTGCACGTATTTCATTGTGATGCCGCTTGTGCAGACAGGTGGATTGATTGAGAACGCTATCGCCATTCTGTTCATGCTTTTGGTGTTCACAATGCTCAACGTTTACGTTGGGTTCAAGCTATGCGTTTCGATGATGAGGATATTAGATTCTGTGCAGAGCATATTTAAAGCCGAAAGCGTGAGCGATTTAGCTGGTGAGGCTCAAGAGAAATATCAGGATATAGAGAGCAAAATAAAACTAATCTCGTCGAAATTGTCTAGATAATTCCTAGCGTTTCGACAAGCGGATCTTGTTTTTCGGCTTATCTGGAGTTATAAGATAAATAAATGCTATAATTGCATTAAGGGTAATACCCTTTCGGAGAATTTTATGAACTACTTTTTGAGAGATTCAACGCACAGATATTTGCATTTGTCTTTTCCATTATATCTCTATGCTTTTTTAAACATCACGGGGCTTACGTTTTGGGGCACAAAGCCTCACGACAATTTCTGGCTGACGTATCAGAATTGGGCTTATCCTTTCCCTTATTTGATGATGCTCGCGATTGGCTTCGCCGGTTTGGCGTTCCAAAAGATCGATAGGCAGTGCCATGTCAATCGTGCCGGGGAAAGATGTGCAGCGGAAATGAATATGTACCGCTTGATGGGGCTGTACAAATACGCTATGTGCTTTGTGGCGATGGCTGTGACGTACCGCTTCGCAATCGTGCATTTCTACGGGGTGAGTTTCTTCGATTTCACGCCTGAAAGAAGCTGGTTCGAGAACAAATACACCATTGGCACTGTGAGGGTTGCACAGCAGGATTTCTTCACGAATGACCAGATGCCGATGTACAAAGCCCTTTACTCATTCCTTGCGGTGTACGTGGTGGGTGGTAGCATTGGGTATTACTACCTCAAGACACTGGCTGATGATGCTCGAAGGGCTGTGTATAGAAATGCTGCTCGCACAGCACACTAAAATTGCCGCTCGATTGAGTGGCTTTTTTTTGCCTGCGATTTGGTGGTGGTTGAAAGGGAAGGGGCAGAAAGACCAATCCCGCTTGAAGCGGGGAAAGATACTCAGTGAGGTTTGGGGTTGGTCAGTTTCTTGAGCGTTTCTGGTGAAATGCCGGTGCAGTAAAAATCGGCTAAGAGATTAATCTGCTTGTTCATTTGATGAGAGGTTACGGGCTTTTGCTGGGTTGGTTGAGATTTGTTCATTATAGTATTAGTTGGTTATAGTCCTAATTATACCAAATGCGTCTATCTCAATTTCCCTTTAACGGATAAATGTCAGACGAGCGTCATACTATTATCATACCTACATCTGACTAATGTCAGACGCACGTCAGACGTAAAAACACCTTTCCAGTGCTTCGCTGTGTTGATTTTCAGCGGGCAAATCCTCGATCAATTTTCTGAAATTCAACACAGAGCGCCTGTGCATTCCCGTTTGTACCTCACATGACGTTAGTCGTACCTTTGTGAGATGTTCGTTGGACGGAGAGGGTAGGTAGGTGTGACGGACGTAGGACGTGGATCAGACGTTGGTCCTACCTGCGTATGCCACAGTTCATAGCTAGGCTGGCTGGGCATATAACTCGGTTCTGACATAGGTCAGACGTGGGTAGGATGTTGGTAAGACGTTGGTAGGATGTTGGTAAGACGTTGGTCCTACGTTTGGACCGGCGTAGGACAGACACAAAAAAAGCCCTGTTAGGGCTGTTCTCGATTTGGTGCAGGTTCATGGTAAAAGACTCAAAACCTCCACTGCACGGCTTTGTGCGTTCTCCTTAGTGATTTCGACAGGCGTTAAACCGATGTACATTTGAAAAGCTAATTGTTCGTTAAGGTCTGTTTTGCTGTAATTAGCTATTTCACCTGTGTATTCATTTTTGACTCTAACTACCTTGCTGTCGATTGAGTGAATGGTTTTTCCTTTGACTGGCTTGATGCTGTCTTTGAAGTTTCCTAATTCGTTAAGGTATTTGTCGGCTAAAGTAAGGTTTGAATTGTTCATTTTTATTTATCTCTATTATTTGATTGATTAAGAAGTTTTTCTTCTCATACCTGAATTATAGCATTTCGAAAATCGCCAATTTACGTTAAGCGTATTTATTTCTGACTTTTTTCTGACTTTCGTATGATTTAAGTATTACGCAGGTATGACGTGCGACTGATGAACGTCAGACGTAATGTTTTCGGGGGTATGGAGGCTTCTGTGTCTCAGGGGAAGGGTAGGACTCGGGTCTGACTTACGTCAGATGTAGGTCAGATAAGGGTATGACGGGCAATAAAAAGCCCCGGTTAAGGGGCTGCGGGGTGTTCTGAGGCGCTAAACATCAGTCATCTCGGCGGTCGGTTTCAGCCTTCAACTCATCCAAAATTGCTTGGATAGCTGGATCGCTGACTGCCTTCAAGCGCAAGCGGTTCATCATCTCTACGTCTAAACCTACTGCTGCGAAGATCGAGTTCTTGTAGCGTTTGGTGTTGGTAACGGCTTCTACAAGCTCGATGGAACGCTTTGCATGGCTGTTCATGGCAAACGTCGATCTGCGATTGGTGTTGCCGGGTTCAAGCTCGTTCAGCTCGATCAACGCCTCTTCTGCGAGCAGCGCCGGGGTCTTGGCTTCGATAGCCAAGGCGAACCCTCCAAGCTGGCTGGCTTGGGTATCAGGTTGAGTGTTGAGGATTCGGCTGTTGAGTTCGTTGAAATCTATTACTTTTGACATTTTTATTCTCCGTATTTTTTAGTTAAGTGTGTTGATGATTTGTTGAGCTACTGCATCGAATTCCTGCTGAGCGGTTTTCGCTTCCACGGATTCAGAGCTGTAGATAGAGCGCGCTTCACTGATTTTGTTTGGATACAGTGAGCGGAAAACCATCGGCGCTAGGATTGGCGGAATAGTGCTGTGGAACGTTTTCGCGAAACCAACGATTGTGTCAGTGATTTTTACCAAGCCCTTATCGCCTCTGTATTTCGCGGACTCGAAGCAAAGCATGGAACGGAATTTTGTGTTGACCGGAATGCCTTTGGATTGGCAGAACTGGGTGAGGTTAGCAACATAATTCCCAAGCTTTGGTGCTGTCTTCAATTCTTGCGGCTCTGCCTTCACAGGGAAAATCACAAGGTCAGAATCAATGAACAATTGGCTGATCTCTGGCTTGATTTCATCTGCGCTTGTGTAGAGGTTTGCAGGAATATCGATCAGGATGTAGTCAAAGTCAGGGTGAGTGCTTTTCACTGTTTTGAGAGAAAACGCTGATAGCGAAGAGCCGTAGATGTTGAGCGTGGTTTTCTTGTTCCATGCGCTGATGCTGTTCGTGTAGCGCTTCACGTCGCCCAAGCGATTGTCGTTCAGGCTTTCGCTCACAAGCTTCGTCAGGTTTTCGATGCGCGCTTTCACGTTCGATTCGTTGAGCTTGTAGAAGTCTTCGGCTGCGCGAATTGGGTCCAAATCGACGATCAACACCTTCTTACCTTCTGCGATGAGCTTCGATGCGAAATTCAACACGAAAGTCGTTTTACCGCTGCTTTTGTGCTGCGCAAGGATGATTGTTTTTGTTTGAGCTGTTTCAATTTGGTTGAGGTTGAAGCTAGGGATTTGTGCATTCATTGTGCGATTCCTTTAAAATTATTTGGTTATATCTAAAGTTATACCATTTGTTTTTCGCTTTTCTGACGTTAATCTGAAAATAATCAGAAATATTTCTGATGCTCGTATTACCTTCGTCTGATTTACGTCTGACGTTCGTAATACCTGCGTCTGATGGAAATGAATCATGAACGAATCGAAAGCTTCAGTAAATTCAAAGATCGGCGGTTTTTAGACTGAAGCGATATCAGAAATCAAAGAAATTGCATGATCGGATATCAAAAAAGGGAATCTACTGAAGTCAATTGCCAAGCGGTAATTTTCGTTGAAAAGAAATACCCGTTGCGGGATTTTCAAGGTGAGGTTATTTTTCAGCCTCAACGTCATTCAAAGGGTGTCAAATGAAAGGGATTTTGAAGGGTTTGCTGGTGGTTGCATGTGTGAGCGGCGCGATGGGTGCCAGTGCTGATGAACGCTTCAAGTTCGAGGCGTATCCGGCGTCTGACGTGAGTCAGAAGGCTGTGAGCAAGATTGACTGGAAGTCGAACCCTGCATACGCGAAAGACCTGAAGTCGAAGGACGCTGTTCAATGGACAGTGGGGAAGAAGGCTGACTTCGCGGGTCACTTCGTCGTGACCTCATTCAGTTGCGGGACCGGGTGCCAGTCCACTGCGTTCGTCGATGTGAATGACGGGAAAATCTATAAGTCCCCGATGCAGTTCCCAAGCGAAACGACCGACCTCCCCAAGGTGAGCGGTGGGAAGGCTCATCAGGTGTCGAGCAACATGATTTTCATGTCGAGTCTCGACTATAAAGGCACTGACATGATGCAGAGCGATGGGGTGGTGATATTCGATGAGAAGTCGAAGCAATTCCAGATCGTAGCGAAGTCGAAGCCCTACAAAATGAAATTCTGATGGTGGTGGGAGCGGGCTTCTGTGTGGTGCAACGTCTATATAGAAGCTCACTCCGCTGCGCGGGGAAGGCGTTTAGTGTGTCTGTGATGAGGCACGTCGAGGTAGGGAAAAGCGGTTAAAGCTCCTTTCGCTTCCTCTTATAGTGACTCATCGGCTTCTTGGATCTGGTTCAGACTGAATGCCACCTCGTACTCAAAAAGCGAGACGTTCGGCACGGCTACAATCGCGTGGCGCAGGTTGGAGCTGATGCTCTTCGCTACGATGACCCCCTTCACCATTTTCCCCTTCGCAAGGTTCTTCTTGATCCAACCCATGTACCGGCTGATCTGACCAATCGCTTTGTCTGCCACACGTCCCCGCTTAAGCTCGAACACCACGAACGAGTCATCAGAGTCCAGCGCGAGAATATCGATTGGACCTACGCCGGTTGGGTACTCCACACCATCACGACCAATGTCATCGACGTACAACCGCAAGGCTTTACCGTCTACGCGAAGTGTCTCGATGTTGTGAGCAATAAAGTCACGAAGCTGCCATTCCAGCTCAAAAACCGTCTCGCGGTCTGAGTCTTGAGTGTCTTGGTCTTCAAGAGCCAAGTCTTCATTTTCGATGGCTTCCACAACGTTCTTGGGGGTGCCGGGGGCTAGCATCAAAACCTGAGTTTCCGTCTCTTCGACGGTCCAGCCCATGCGAGCAAACCCTCTGCGAAGCGCCTGAGAGTTGGTTGTGTTGGGGTTCAACGGCGGAGCTTCATCAGGGAATTGTCTGCACCATTCCTTCATTGGGTAGAGGTTTCGCGTGCCTGCAGGCGTACAAAAAACGACGAAGTAACCCTTGGGTGGCTGCATGTAGATTCGTCCATGACTGGCTGTGGTGGGCGGGCAGGGTAGCTGCTTGGTGCGTAGGACTGCCAGCGCGGCGAGGTTGCTCAAGGGATTGGTCAAATTTTAGGCAATAAAAAACCCAGCGTTTCGGCTGGGTTTCTTGATTTGGAAGTTCCAAAAACACTTCCAAAATTTACTTCCAAAAACTTTTCCTTCAAAACCGCTAAGTGCTTGATTTTAAAGGCTTTAGATGGTGCCCCGAGGGAGACTCGAACTCCCACTCCTTTCGAAAACGGATTTTGAATCCGCCGCGTCTACCAATTCCGCCATCAGGGCTCAATGGCGGCGAAGTATAGAGATGAGATTACCGTTGGTCAATCACGTTTCATGGTCTATTTTCACTATTTCCGCTAGACTTCCCGGCCCTGCTAGACGAACCCCATCATGCGCGTTGCTGACTTTACTTTTGAGCTCCCTGATTCGCTGATCGCTCGCCACCCTTTGGCCGAGCGTCGCGCCAGTCGACTGCTGACCCTGGACGGGGTCAGCGGTGCCCTCGCACACCGTCAATTCACTGATTTGCTTGAGCATTTGCGCCCAGGCGATCTGATGGTTTTCAACAATACCCGGGTGATTCCGGCGCGGCTGTTTGGCCAGAAAGCATCCGGCGGCAAGCTGGAAATCCTGGTGGAGCGGGTGCTGGACAGCCACCGCGTGCTCGCCCATGTGCGCTCCAGCAAATCGCCCAAACCGGGGTCGAGCATCTTGATTGAGGGCGGTGGCGAAGCCGAGATGGTCGCGCGCCACGATGCCTTGTTCGAGCTCAAGTTTGCCGAAGAAGTGTTGCCGTTGTTGGAGCGCGTCGGCCATATGCCGTTGCCTCCTTATATAGACCGCCCCGATGAAGACGCGGACCGCGAGCGCTATCAGACCGTGTACTCACAGCGCCTCGGCGCCGTCGCCGCCCCGACTGCCGGGCTGCATTTCGACCAGTCATTGCTGGATGCGATTGCCGCCAAGGGCGTCGACACGGCCTATGTGACCCTGCACGTGGGGGCCGGTACGTTTCAGCCGGTGCGTGTGGATAACATCGAAGACCACCATATGCACAGCGAGTGGCTGGAAGTCAGCCAGGACGTGGTGGATGCGGTGGCGGCGTGCAAGGCGCGTGGCGGTCGAGTGGTTGCCGTGGGCACCACCAGTGTGCGTTCGCTGGAGAGTGCAGCGCGTGATGGCGTGCTCAAGCCGTTCAGTGGCGACACCGATATCTTCATTTTTCCAGGGCGACCTTTTCATGTGGTCGATTGCCTGGTCACCAACTTCCATTTGCCGGAATCCACGCTGTTGATGCTGGTGTCGGCATTTGCCGGTTACCCGGAAACCATGGCTGCCTACCAGGCCGCCATTGCTAACGAGTACCGTTTTTTCAGCTACGGTGATGCGATGTTTATCACCCGTAACCCGGCGCCGCGCGGCCCTGAGGACAACTTATGAGTCGTATGTCGTTTGAATTGCTCGCTACGGACGGCAAAGCCCGTCGCGGCCGCCTGACCTTCCCGCGCGGCACTGTGGAGACCCCGGCCTTCATGCCGGTCGGCACCTACGGCACCGTCAAAGGCATGTTGCCCCGCGACATCGTCGCCACCGGTGCCGAGATTATCCTCGGCAATACCTTCCACCTGTGGCTGCGCCCGGGCACGGAAGTGATCAAGAAGCATGGCGACCTGCATGACTTCATGAAGTGGCAAGGCCCGATCCTCACCGACTCCGGTGGTTTCCAGGTGTTCAGCCTGGGCGCCATGCGCAAGATCAAGGAAGAGGGCGTGACCTTCGCCTCGCCGGTCGACGGCGCCAAGGTGTTCATGGGCCCGGAAGAGTCGATGCAGGTGCAGCGTGACCTGGGCTCGGACATCGTGATGATTTTCGACGAGTGCACACCGTACCCGGCCGATGAAGACGTGGCGCGTATCTCCATGGAGCTGTCGCTGCGTTGGGCCCAGCGTTCGAAGAACGCCCATGGCGATAACACGGCGGCGCTGTTCGGTATTGTCCAGGGCGGCATGCATGAAAGCCTGCGCAAACGCTCGCTGGAAGGCCTCGACAAGATCGGCTTCGACGGCCTGGCCATCGGCGGTCTGTCGGTGGGCGAGCCCAAGCACGAAATGATCAAGGTGCTCGATTACCTGCCAGGCCTGATGCCCGCAGACAAACCTCGTTACCTTATGGGCGTTGGCAAACCGGAAGATCTCGTAGAGGGTGTGCGCCGCGGTGTGGACATGTTCGATTGCGTGATGCCAACCCGTAATGCCCGCAATGGGCATCTGTTCATCGATACAGGCGTGCTGAAGATCCGTAACGCGTTCCATCGCCATGATGATTCGCCGCTGGATCCTACCTGTGACTGCTACACCTGCCAGAACTTCTCCCGTGCTTATCTGCACCATCTGGACAAGTGTGGGGAAATGCTGGGTAGCATGTTGAATACCATCCACAATTTGCGTCATTACCAAGTCCTGATGGCTGGTTTGCGCGAGGCTATTCAACAGGGTACATTGGCCGCCTTCGTCGATGCCTTCTATGCCAAGCGTGGCCTCCCTGTGCCGCCCTTGGACTGAGTTTTCCGACCCTAAGATTCACTATTTGCAACTGGAGTGCTAAATGAGCTTTTTTATCTCTAACGCCATGGCTGACGCCGCTGCGCCTGCTGCTGCCGGCCCTATGGGCGGTGGTTTCGAGTGGATTTTCCTGGTCGGCTTCCTGGTCATTTTCTACCTGATGATCTGGCGTCCACAGGCCAAGCGCGCCAAAGAGCAGAAAAACCTGCTGGGCAGCCTGCAAAAAGGCGACGAAGTCGTGACCACTGGCGGTATCGCCGGCAAGATCACCAAGGTTTCCGATGCTTTCGTGGTACTGGAAGTCTCCGACACCGTGGAAATGAAGTTCCAGAAGGGCGCCATCGCCGCCACGCTGCCTAAAGGCACGCTCAAAGCGATCTAAGTAACAACCTTTACCAATCGACGGGGCGCGCAAGGCGCCCCGCGTTATAAGCGGGCGGCGTGATGCTGAACAAATACCCTCTGTGGAAATACGTACTGATCCTGGCGGTGCTGGCGATCGGTTTTATTTATTCCGCTCCCAATCTCTATCCTGATGACCCGGCGATCCAGATCTCTGGCGCCAGCACTTCGCTGCAGGTCAATCAGGCTGATCTGGACCGTGCGAGCAAAGCGCTCAACGACGCGGGCATCCAGGTTAAAGCGGCAACCTTGGCGGCTGGTTCCAAAGGCGGCTTGTTGCGCCTGACCAAGCAAGAAGACCAATTGCCGGCCAAGGATGTCGTACGCAAGGCCATGGGTGACGACTACGTTGTCGCGCTCAACCTGGCCCAGACCACGCCACAATGGCTGCGCAGCATTGGCGCGCACCCGATGAAGCTGGGTCTGGACTTGTCCGGTGGTGTGCACTTCCTGCTGGAAGTCGACATGGACAAGGCCCTGGACGCACGTCTGAAGGTCTACGAAGGCGACGTGAAGAGCCTGCTGCGCAAAGAGAAGCTGCGTTATCGCAGCCTGCCGCAGCTCAACGGCGCCATCCAGCTGGGCTTTGCTGACGAAGCATCCCGCGAACAGGCCCGTGCGCTGATCCGCAAGAACTTCAATGACTTCGACATCGTACCGGCCGACCTCAATGGTCAAGCGGTGCTGCGTCTGGCGATGAGCCCGGCCAAGATCGCTGAAATCCGCGAATACTCCATCAAGCAGAACCTGACCACGGTCCGTAACCGCGTCAACGAGCTGGGTGTAGCCGAGCCGATCGTGCAGCGCCAGGGCGCCAACCGCATCGTGGTTGAGCTGCCAGGCGTACAGGACACCGCTGAAGCCAAGCGTATCCTCGGCAAGACCGCCAACCTGGAGTTCCGTCTCGCGGCAGACCCAGGCGCTACGCGTGCCACTTCCGAAGAATTCGAATTCCGCGAAGGCAACCGCCCTCCAGCGCTGATCGAGCGTGGCTTGATCATCACCGGTGACCAGGTGACCGACGCCAAGGCCGGTTTCGGCGAGCACGGCACGCCTGAAGTGAACATCCGTCTGGATGGCCACGGTGGCGAACTGATGAGCCGCGCCACGCGCAGCAACGTCGGTCGCAGCATGGCGGTGATCTTCATCGAGCAACGCCCGGTGACCACCTACACCAAGCAGATGGTCAATGGCGTCGAGAAAGACGTGCCAGTGCAGACCTTCAAGGAAGAGAAGAAGATCATCAGCCTGGCGACCATCCAGTCGCCGCTGGGTGCTCAGTTCCGTATCACTGGCCTGAACGGCCAGGGCGAGTCTTCCGAGCTGGCGTTGCTGCTGCGTGCCGGTGGCCTGGCGGCACCGATGTACTTCGCTGAAGAACGTACCATCGGCCCGAGCCTGGGTGCCGACAACATCACCAAGGGTGTCGATGCGGCGCTGTGGGGTATGTTGTTCGTGTCGCTGTTCATCATCGCCATCTACCGCTTCTTTGGTGTGATCGCCACTGTCGCCCTCGCGGGCAACATGGTGATGCTGCTGGCCTTGATGTCGTTGCTGGGCGCCACACTGACCCTGCCGGGTATCGCCGGTATCGTACTCACCATGGGTATGGCGGTGGACGCCAACGTGCTGATCTTCTCGCGGATTCGTGAAGAGATCGCCGCCGGCATGACCGTACAGCGTGCAATCAACGAAGGCTTCGGCCGGGCATTTACCGCGATCCTCGACTCCAACCTGACCACCTTGTTGGTCGGCGGGATTCTCTTCGCCATGGGCACGGGCCCGGTGAAAGGCTTTGCGGTGACCATGTCCCTCGGGATCTTTACCTCGATGTTCACGGCCATCATGGTGACCCGCGCAATGGTCAACCTGATCTTTGGCGGGCGTGACTTCAAGAAGTTGTGGATTTAAGGGGCTGCCATGTTACGTACAATCAACTTCATGGGCGTTCGCAACGTTGCGTTCGGCGTCACCGTGCTCCTTACCGTTCTGGCGTTGTTCAGCTGGTTCCATAAGGGCCTGAACTACGGCCTGGACTTCACCGGCGGTACGCTCATCGAGCTGACCTACGAGAAGCCGGCCGACGTTACCCTGGTGCGCAGCGAGCTGGTCAAGGCCGGCTATCACGAAGCCGTTGTGCAGAGCTTCGGCGCCACCACAGACCTGTTGGTGCGCATGCCTGGCGAAGACCCGCAACTGGGTCACCAGGTAGCCGAGGCCTTGCAAAAGGTGGGTGGCGACAACCCGGCATCGGTCAAGCGCGTCGAGTTCGTCGGCCCGCAAGTGGGTGAAGAGCTGCGCGACCAGGGCGGCCTCGGCATGCTGATGGCGCTGGTCGGCATCATGATCTACCTGGCTTTCCGCTTTCAGTGGAAGTTCGGTGTCGGCGCCATTGTGTCGCTGATCCACGACGTGGTCGTGACCGTGGGTATCCTGGCCTACTTCCAGATCACCTTCGACCTGACCGTACTGGCGGCTGTGCTGGCGATCATTGGTTACTCGCTCAACGACACCATTGTGGTCTTCGACCGGGTTCGTGAGAACTTCCGCGTGCTGCGCAAGGCGACGTTGATCGAGAACATCAACATCTCCACCACGCAGACCCTGCTGCGGACCATGGCGACGTCGATCTCCACCTTGCTGGCGATTGCTGCGTTGATGATCTTCGGTGGCGACAACCTGTGGGGCTTCTCCCTGGCGCTGTTTATCGGCGTTCTGGCGGGTACCTACTCGTCGATCTACATCGCCAACGTGGTGCTGATCTGGCTGAACCTCAACAGCGAAGACTTGATCCCTCCTGCCGCTACCGACAAGGAGGTCGACGACCGTCCTTGATGGGCGTTTGTTGATCCGCTGTTACAAGAAAGGCGCGAGTATTGAACTCGCGCCTTTTTTTTTGCTCCAAGGCTGGGTATAGCGCGGATCTTTCGGTCCGCTTGTGATGGTCAGGAGGTTCATGTGAACAAGTCGTTGCTGGTTGGTGCGGTATTGGGTGCTGTCGGTGTGACTGCCGGAGGCGCTGTTGCCACCTACAGCCTGGTAAAAAGCGGCCCTGAGTATGCGCAAGTACTGGCGGTGCAGCCGGTTAAAACCCAGATCAAAACCCCGCGTGAGGTCTGCAAGGACGTCACCGTGACCCGGCAGCGTCCGGTGCAGGACCAACATCAAATCGCCGGTACTGTGGTGGGCGCCCTTGCGGGTGGCCTGCTGGGCAACCAGATTGGTGGCGGTAACGGTAAGAAGCTGGCCACCGTGGCCGGTGCGGTCGGTGGTGGCTACGCCGGTAACAAGGTTCAGGAAGGTATGCAGAACCGCGATACCTACACCACTACGCAAACTCGCTGTAACACCGTTAACGACATCAGTGACAAGGTGGTCGGTTATGACGTGCGTTACAACCTGGACGGCAAGGAAGGTACCGTGCGTATGGAGCGCGACCCTGGCAGCCAGATCCCGGTGGATAAGGAAGGTCGTCTGATCCTCGGTCAGAACCAGCAGTAATCCCCAGGTCTGGTTTCGATCCAAGTGTGGGAGCTGGCTTGTCTACGATAGCGGTGGGTCAGTAACTAATCAGTTGGCTGGCAGCCCGCCATCGTAGGCAAGCCAGCTCCCACATTGGATTGTATTGAGTCAGTTGGAATTGGTTTTTTGCTAAATCCCACGCATAAAAAAAGCACCCCGCGGGGTGCTTTTTTGTGCTCGCTCGCTTAGCGCTTCAGCGAAGCCGGCAGGTGCGGCTGGATCGCCGTCAGTACTGCCTTGAAGCATTTGGTGTTGCCAGCCACGACGTGGCCTTTCTCCAGGAAGTCATGACCACCGGTGAAGTCGCTCACCAGGCCGCCTGCTTCCTGAATCAGCAGGGCGCCTGCTGCCATGTCCCACTCGGACAGGCCCGACTCCCAGAACGCATCAAAGCGACCGGCGGCTACATACGCCAGGTCCAGGCTGGCTGCACCGGCACGGCGGATGCCGGCGGTCTGGCCAACCAGGGCGCGGAACATGCCCAGGTAGTTCTCCAGGTTGTCCATCTGGTCGTCACGGAACGGGAAGCCGGTACCCAGCAGGGCGCCTTCCAGGCTGGTGCGGCCGCTGACACGCAGGCGGCGGCCGTTCAGTTGGGCGCCACGGCCACGGCTGGCGGTGAATTCTTCCTGGCGAACCGGGTCCAGCACAACGGCGTGTTCCAGGCGGCCACGGTATTTGCAGGCGATGCTCACGGCAAAGTGCGGGATGCCGCGCAGGAAGTTGGTGGTGCCATCCAGTGGGTCGATGATCCACAGGTAGTCTTCGCCTTCGCCACTGCCTTTGTGCAGGCCGGTTTCTTCACCGAGGATGCCGTGGGTAGGGTAGGCCTTGCGCAGGGCGTCGATGATTTTCTGTTCGGCGGCGCGATCCACCTCGGATACATAATCCTTGGCGTCTTTTTCGTCGACCTTGATGGTATCCAGGCGCTCGATGGAGCGGAAGATCAATTCACTGGCGCTGCGGGCGGCGCGCAGCGCGATATTCAGCATGGGCTGCATGGATAGGTCACCTAAGGTTGTTAAAGAAAGCCGAGCATTCTAGCAGAAACTTTCCTCAGGTGAAGGACGACGTTCGCTTTCATGGCATAACCTTAGGCGGTTCTGTAAGATTTGCTCCCCTTTCCTGTGTCCGCGAGCGCCTCCCTTGCTGCAAAACATTCGTGTCGTCTTGGTCAATACCAGTCATCCCGGCAACATCGGCGGGGTGGCGCGAGCCATGAAAAACATGGGGCTGACGCGCCTGGTGCTGGTCGAACCGCGGGTATTCCCGCACCACGAGGCTGATGCCCGTGCGTCCGGCGCCAATGACTTGCTTGAAAATGCCCAAGTGGTCGCCACCTTGGAGGATGCCTTGGTCGGCTGCAATCTGGTGCTCGGCACTAGCGCCCGTGATCGTCGTATCCCTTGGCCGCTGCTGGATCCGCGTGAATGCGGCACCAAAGTGGTGGAAGAGGCTGCTGGCGGTGCTGAAATCGCCTTGGTGTTCGGCCGTGAAGACTCCGGCCTGACCAACGAAGAGCTGCAGCGATGTCATTACCACGTGCATATTCCCTCAGACCCTGAGTTCAGCTCGCTGAACCTCGGGGCTGCGGTGCAGGTGCTGACTTATGAAGTGCGCATGGCCTGGCTGGCCGCTGCTGGCCAGCCGAGCAAAATGGAAAAGGAAGAGGTTGCCTCGACCAAAAGTGGCGAGTTGGCCACCATGGACGAGCTGGAACGGTTCTATGAGCACCTGGAGCAAACCCTGGTCGCCATCGAATTCCTCGACCCTGAAAAGCCACGGCACTTGATGGCGCGCCTGCGTCGCTTATACGGCCGCAGCTCGGTGAGCCGGGCCGAAATGAACATATTGCGTGGCATCCTCACGGAAACCCAGAAAGCGGCCCGTGGTGAGCTTCTTGAGCGGAAGGATTAAAAATGTTCGAGCGTTTGCGAGAAGATATCCAAAGTGTTTTCCACCGTGACCCGGCGGCGCGCAACGCCTTTGAAGTGCTGACCTGCTACCCGGGCATGCACGCGATCTGGATCCACCGCTTGTCCGGCGCCCTGTGGGGCATGGGCTGGAAGTGGCTGGCGCGGCTGGTATCGAACTTTGGGCGTTGGTTGACCGGTATCGAGATCCATCCGGGTGCCAAGGTAGGTCGTCGGTTCTTTATCGACCACGGCATGGGTATCGTGATTGGCGAGACGGCCGAGATCGGCGATGACGTCACCCTCTATCAAGGCGTCACCCTGGGCGGCACCACCTGGAACAAGGGTAAGCGCCACCCAACGCTGGGCGATGGCGTGGTAGTAGGGGCGGGCGCCAAGGTGCTCGGGCCGTTTACGGTGGGTGCCGGCGCCAAGGTTGGCTCCAACGCGGTAGTGACCAAGGCTGTGCCGCCGGGTGCTACGGTTGTGGGCATTCCAGGCCGCATCATCGTCAAGCCGCAAGTCGGTGATGAGCAAGAGGCCAAGCGCAAGGCGATGGCCGAGAAGATTGGTTTCGATGCCTATGGCGTCAGTGAAGACATGCCCGACCCGGTGGCTCGTGCGATTGGTCAATTGCTTGATCATTTGCAGGCGGTGGACGGCAAGCTGGAGGGTATGTGCGGGGCGCTGAAGGAGTTGGGCAGCCCCTACTGTGCCAAAGACTTGCCTGAACTGCGTGAGGAAGATTTTGCTGAAATCAAGGACGAAGCCGCTACCACCAAGGCAGGCTGAGCGCGGTCTCTTGTGGGAGCTGGTTTGCCTGCGATTGCGGTGGGCCAGCAACCTATAAGCAAGCTGTTAGACAGCTATCGCAAGCCAGCCAGCTCCCACATGTGACCTCCATTGGTTGGGTGGTCTTGCAGCAGGCCTGGTTGCGCTGTTCGATCCCACCCCATCCTGCTATGATTCGCGCGCCCTTTTTACGGGTAATCCTGACTAAAGTACTAGGTCTTATAGTTGACTTAAATACTCGGGAATCGCATACTTGCTCCCATTCTGAAACACCTTGGTACTTGTCCATGAGACTGACTACAAAAGGCCGATACGCGGTGACCGCCATGCTCGACTTGGCCTTGCACGCGCAAACTGGGCCGGTGTCCCTGGCCGATATCTCCGAGCGCCAAGGCATTTCCCTGTCCTATCTCGAGCAGTTGTTCGCCAAATTGCGCCGTAGCAATCTGGTTTCCAGCGTTCGCGGTCCGGGTGGCGGCTATCAGCTGTCCCGCGACATGCAGGGTATTCAGGTGGCCCAGGTGATCGACGCGGTCAACGAATCCGTCGATGCCACCAAATGCCAGGGTTTGGGTGACTGCCATGCCGGCGACACCTGCCTGACACACCACTTGTGGTGTGACTTGAGCCTGCAGATCCATGAGTTTTTGAGTGGTATCAGCTTGGCTGATCTTGTGACTCGCCGTGAGGTGCAAGAAGTAGCCCAGCGTCAGGACCAGCGCCGTTGCAACACCAAGGCGCCGCGTCTGGACAAGATCGAAGCGTCCGCCGTCGAGTGACAGCCGAAGAGCTAACGGCACGCCAGCCAGCCTGATTTAGGAGAAAGTCCATGAAATTGCCGATTTACCTTGATTACTCAGCGACCACCCCGGTTGATCCGCGTGTCGCGCAAAAAATGAGCGAATGCCTGCTGGTCGACGGAAACTTCGGCAACCCGGCCTCCCGTTCCCACGTATTCGGCTGGAAAGCCGAGGAAGCGGTCGAGAACGCTCGTCGCCAGGTCGCTGACCTGGTCAATGCCGACCCGCGCGAAATCGTCTGGACCTCCGGTGCCACCGAGTCCGACAACCTGGCTATCAAGGGCGCGGCGCATTTCTACGCGACCAAAGGCAAACACCTGATCACCACCAAGATTGAGCACAAGGCTGTCCTGGACACCATGCGCCAACTGGAGCGTGAAGGTTTCGAGGTCACCTACCTTGAGCCAACCACCGACGGTATCGTCACCCCGGCGATGATCGAAGCTGCGATGCGTGAAGACACCATCCTGGTTTCGGTGATCCACGTGAACAACGAAATCGGCACGATTAACGACATCGCCGCCATCGGCGAGCTGACCCGCTCCAAGGGTGTGTTGCTGCACGTCGACGCTGCTCAGTCCACCGGCAAGGTCGATATCGACCTGTCCAAGCTGAAAGTCGACCTGATGTCGTTCTCGGCCCACAAGACTTACGGCCCTAAAGGCATCGGCGCGCTGTACGTGAGCCGCAAGCCTCGCGTGCGCATCGAAGCCACCATGCACGGCGGCGGTCACGAGCGCGGCATGCGTTCGGGCACCCTGGCGACCCACCAGATCGTCGGCATGGGCGAAGCTTTCCGTGTAGCCAAGGAAGACATGGCTGCCGAAAACGTGCGCATCAAGGCCCTGAGCGATCGCTTCTACAAGCAGGTCGAAAATCTTGAAGAGTTGTACATCAACGGCAGCATGACCGCCCGTGTACCGCACAACCTGAATTTGAGCTTCAACTACGTTGAAGGCGAGTCGCTGATCATGGCGCTCAAGGACCTGGCGGTATCGTCCGGTTCGGCCTGCACCTCGGCGTCCCTTGAGCCTTCGTACGTACTGCGCGCCCTGGGCCGCAACGACGAACTGGCCCACAGCTCTATCCGCTTTACGTTCGGCCGCTTCACCACTGAAGAGCAAGTCGACTACGCCGCGCAGAAGGTCTGCGAAGCCGTCAACAAGCTACGCGTTCTGTCGCCACTGTGGGACATGTACAAAGACGGTGTCGATATTTCCAAGATCGAGTGGGCGGCACACTAACTATAGAAGCCGCCACCCAAGCTCTGTAGGAACGTGGCGGAAAACGCAGGCGTTTCTACAGGGTTCCAGAGCGGCCCTGATGAGTGAGGATTCAGTACCATGGCTTACAGCGAAAAGGTCATTGACCACTACGAAAACCCGCGCAACGTCGGCAAGATGAACGCGGAGGATCCAGATGTCGGCACCGGCATGGTCGGCGCCCCGGCGTGCGGCGATGTGATGCGCCTGCAGATCAAGGTCAATGATGCTGGCGTTATCGAAGACGCCAAATTCAAGACTTACGGCTGCGGTTCGGCCATCGCATCCAGCTCCCTGGCGACCGAATGGATGAAAGGCAAGACCCTGGATGAGGCTGTCACTATCAGCAACACCCAGTTGGCCGAAGAACTGGCGTTGCCGCCAGTGAAAATCCACTGCTCCGTACTCGCTGAAGATGCCATCAAGGCAGCCGTTCGCGACTACAAGCAGAAGAAAGGCTTGATCTAAGCATTTGGCGACGAGTAAGGAGTCAACGATGGCTATCAGCATGACAGAAGCGGCTGCGCAGCACATTCGCCGCTCCCTGAATGGGCGCGGTAAAGGTGAGGGGATTCGTCTGGGTGTACGCACCACGGGCTGTTCCGGCCTTGCCTACGTGCTGGAGTTTGTCGACGAGGTGGTTGAAGAGGATCAGGTGTTCGAAAGTCACGGCGAGAAAGTGATCATCGACCCCAAGAGCCTGACCTACCTGGACGGCACCGAACTCGATTTCGTCAAGGAGGGGTTGAACGAAGGCTTCAAGTTCAACAACCCTAACGTGCGCGGTGAATGTGGCTGCGGCGAAAGCTTCAACATCTGAGGCTACTCGTGGGTACTCCTTGTCATTTCGCTTTATTCGAGCTGCAGCCGAGCTTTCGGCTGGACCTTGAGCAGCTCGCCACGCGCTACCGTGAATTGGCGCGTGGGGTGCATCCGGACCGCTTCGCTGACGCTTCCGAGCGTGAGCAGCGCTTGGCCCTTGAGCAATCGGCCAGCCTCAACGAAGCCTATCAGACGCTCAAAAGCCCCGCGAAACGCGCGCGTTACCTGCTCGCCCTGAACGGTGGCGAGTTGCCGTTGGAAGTTACGGTGCACGATCCGGACTTCCTCATGCAGCAGATGCAGTGGCGCGAAGAGCTCGAAGACTTGCAGGACGAAGCCGATATAGCCGGTGTTGCGGTCTTCAAGCGTCGTCTGAAAACCGCCCAGGATGAGCTCAACGAAAGCTTCGCAGCCTGTTGGGATGATGCGGCGCAACGCGAACAGGCCGAACGCCTGATGCGGCGCATGCAGTTTCTCGACAAGCTCACCTACGAAGTGCGCCAGCTAGAAGAGCGCCTCGACGATTAACCCAGTGCTGCCCGTGATGCACGCCTGATAGACAGATAAGACCTGATTACCATGGCTCTACTGCAAATCGCCGAACCCGGCCAAAGCCCTCAACCGCACCAGCGTCGCCTGGCGGTCGGGATTGACCTGGGCACCACCAATTCCCTGGTTGCTGCCTTGCGCAGCGGCCTGTCCGAACCGCTGCCCGACGCCGATGGGCAGGTGATCCTGCCGTCTGCCGTGCGTTATCACGCCGACCGCACTGAAGTGGGCGAATCGGCCAAGCTCGCCGCGTCCGCAGACCCCTTGAACACGGTGTTGTCGGTCAAGCGCTTGATGGGTCGTGGGTTGTCCGACGTCAAGCAATTGGGTGACCAACTGCCGTACCGCTTTGTCGGCGGCGAGTCCCATATGCCGTTCATTGACACTGTCCAGGGGCCCAAGAGCCCGGTGGAAGTGTCGGCCGATATCCTCAAGGTGCTGCGCCAGCGTGCGGAAAACACCCTGGGTGGTGAGCTGGTAGGGGCGGTTATCACCGTTCCGGCGTATTTCGATGATGCCCAGCGTCAAGCCACCAAGGATGCGGCGAAACTTGCCGGCCTGAACGTGCTGCGCTTGCTCAACGAGCCGACTGCGGCGGCTGTGGCCTACGGCCTCGATCAGCACGCTGAAGGCCTGGTCGCTATTTATGATCTGGGCGGCGGTACCTTCGATATTTCGATCCTGCGCCTGACCGGCGGTGTGTTTGAAGTGCTCGCGACCGGCGGCGACAGCGCTCTGGGTGGCGATGATTTCGATCACGCCATCGCTGGCTGGATCATCAGCAGTGCCGGCTTGTCGGCCGACCTGGACCCAGGCGCGCAGCGCAACCTGCTGCAAACTGCCTGTGCGGCCAAAGAGGCGCTGACTGACGCTGCTTCTGTTGACGTTTGCTACGGTAACTGGTCGGCGCCACTGACTCGCGAAGCCGTTGATGCGCTGATCGAGCCGATGGTCGCCCGCAGCCTCAAAGCCTGCCGTCGTGCTGTGCGTGATTCCGGTATCGAGTTGGAGGACGTTGGCGCAGTGGTCATGGTAGGCGGTTCCACCCGCGTGCCGCGCGTGCGTGAAGCGGTAGCCGAAGCCTTTGGGCGCCAACCACTGACCGAAATCGACCCGGATCAAGTCGTCGCCATCGGCGCTGCCATCCAGGCCGATACCCTGGCTGGTAACAAACGTGATGGCGGCGAATTGCTTTTGCTCGACGTGATCCCGTTGTCCCTGGGTCTGGAAACCATGGGCGGCCTGATGGAGAAGGTGATCCCGCGCAACACCACCATTCCCGTTGCTCGCGCTCAGGATTTCACTACCTACAAAGATGGCCAGACGGCCATGATGATTCATGTGCTGCAAGGCGAGCGTGAGCTGATCAGCGACTGCCGCTCCCTGGCGCGTTTTGAATTGCGTGGCATCCCGGCCATGGTGGCGGGCGCGGCGAAGATTCGCGTGACATTCCAGGTCGATGCCGATGGCCTGCTCAGTGTCGCTGCGCGCGAACTGGCGTCTGGCGTTGAAGCCAGCATCCAGGTCAAGCCGTCCTACGGCCTCACCGATGGCGAAATCGCCAAGATGCTCAAGGATTCGTTCCAGTATGCCGGTGACGACAAGGTCGCCCGCGTATTGCGCGAGCAGCAAGTGGATGCCCAGCGCCTGCTCGAAGCGGTGCAGGGCGCCCTTGAAGCCGACGGCGAGCGCTTGCTGGATGCCGAAGAACGCATGGTCATTGACCTGCAGATGCAGGAACTGGCCGAACTGATGAAAGGCAACGATGGTTACGCCATCGAGCAACAGACCAAGCGCCTGTCGCAAGTGACTGATGCCTTTGCCGCCCGCCGTATGGATCAGACGGTTAAAGCCGCGCTGGCGGGCCGCAACCTGAATGAAATTGAGGAATAACTGATGCCGCAGGTCACTTTTCTACCGCACGCCGAACATTGCCCTGAGGGCATGGTCGTGGAGGCTGAGACCGGCAAGTCCCTGCTCGACGTCGCCCATGACAACCACATCGAGATCGAAAGTGCCTGTGGCGGCGTCAATGCCTGCACCACCTGTCACTGCATCATTCGTAAAGGTTTCGACAGCCTAAATGAGGCTGACGACCTGGAAGAAGACTATCTTGATCGGGCGTGGGGCCTGGAGCCGACGTCGCGCCTGAGTTGTCAGGCGAAAGTGGGGACTGAAGACCTCACCGTCGAAATCCCGAAATATTCGCTCAACCATGCAGCCGAAGCGCCGCATTGATTCAAGGAAATGTCATGAGCCTGAAATGGGTTGATGTACAAGAAATCGCTATACAACTTGCTGAAGCTCATCCTGAGGTCAATCCTCTTACCGTGAACTTCGTCAAGCTGCGCGACCTCGTAATGGCACTGCCGGATTTCGACGACATCCCTGACCGGGGTGGCGAAAAGGTCCTTGAGGCGATTCAAGGCCTGTGGATCGAAGAAGCAGACTGAGCCGCCTTTTTACGCAGTTAGGCAATACCCAATAACCCGCGTATAATTCGCGGGTTTAATTTTTCGTAAATTACCGTTTCTGGAGTTACACCATGGCTGTTCAACGTACTTTCTCCATCATCAAGCCTGACGCTGTTGCAAAAAACGTCATCGGCGAGATCACCACTCGTTTCGAAAAAGCCGGCCTGAAGGTTGTAGCTTCGAAACTCAAGCAACTGTCCAAGGCTGAAGCTGAAGGCTTCTACGCTGAGCACAGCGCTCGTGGCTTCTTCGGCGACCTGGTTGCCTTCATGATCTCCGGTCCTGTTGTTGTCCAGGTTCTGGAAGGCGAAAACGCTATCGCTCTGAACCGTGAGCTGATGGGCGCTACCAACCCTAAAGAAGCTGCTGCTGGCACCATCCGTGCTGACTTCGCTGAATCCATCGACGCCAACGCTGTTCACGGCTCGGACTCCGAAGCTGCTGCTGCTCGCGAAATCTCGTACTTTTTCGCTGCTACTGAAGTAACCGCTCGCTAAGCATCGGCTTAAAGAGTGAGGGTGAATCCATGACTACATCGACTGTTAAAACCAACCTGCTGGGTCTGACTCAGCCGGAAATGGAGAAATTCTTCGACTCAATCGGGGAGAAGCGTTTCCGTGCCGGTCAGGTAATGAAGTGGATTCACCACTTTGGCGTCGACGATTTCGACGCCATGACGAACGTCAGCAAGGCCCTGCGCGACAAGCTCAAGGCCATTGCCGAGGTGCGTGGTCCCGAAGTGGTCAGCGAGGACATTTCCAGCGACGGTACCCGCAAGTGGGTAGTGCGCGTGGCGTCCGGTAGCTGTGTCGAGACCGTGTACATTCCTCAGGGCAAACGTGGCACTTTGTGCGTTTCGTCCCAGGCGGGCTGTGCCCTGGACTGCAGTTTCTGCTCCACCGGCAAGCAAGGCTTCAATAGCAACCTCACCGCCGCCGAAGTCATCGGCCAGGTGTGGATTGCCAACAAATCCTTTGGCAGCGTCCCGGCGACCGTCGACCGTGCCATCACCAACGTGGTGATGATGGGCATGGGTGAGCCGCTGCTGAACTTCGACAACGTGATTGCGGCCATGCACCTGATGATGGACGACCTGGGCTACGGCATCTCCAAGCGCCGTGTGACCCTGTCGACCTCCGGCGTGGTACCGATGATCGATGAGCTGGCCAAGCACATTGACGTCTCCCTCGCGTTGTCGCTGCACGCACCTAATGACGCATTGCGTAACCAATTGGTGCCGATCAACAAGAAATATCCGCTTAAGATGCTGCTCGAATCGTGCCAGCGTTATATGGCGACCCTGGGTGAGAAGCGTGTGCTGACCATTGAGTACACCATGCTCAAGGACGTCAACGACAAGCTGGAGCACGCGGTCGAGATGATCGAATTGCTCAAGGACACCCCGTGCAAGATCAACTTGATCCCGTTCAACCCGTTTCCTCATTCTGGCTACGAGCGGC
This sequence comes from Pseudomonas sp. MF6767, assembly GCF_016405475.1. Classification (NCBI taxonomy): domain Bacteria; kingdom Pseudomonadati; phylum Pseudomonadota; class Gammaproteobacteria; order Pseudomonadales; family Pseudomonadaceae; genus Pseudomonas; species Pseudomonas sp. MF6767. The sequence continues at coordinate 77,078 of NZ_JAEKCY010000011.1, forward strand.
CGAGCAACAACGCCATCCGTCGTTTTCAGGATCAACTGCACCAGGCCGGCTATAACGTCACTGTGCGAACCACTCGTGGTGAAGACATCGATGCCGCGTGTGGCCAATTGGTAGGGCAGGTGATGGACCGCACCCGCCGCAGTGAACGTTATATCGCCGTGCGCGAACTTAACGCCGCTGAAGATTTGCCGCAAATCGCTGTAAATCGAATCTGAGAGAGGATCTCTATGCCCTTGCGCCTTGCGCTGCTTTTACTGTTTACCGGCCTCGTGGCCGGTTGCGTTTCATCGGGTCATGACAGCCCGTTGCGCACTGATAAAGGCCGTGATGAGGCGCGAGTTGCCTATGTGCAACTGGGTTTGGGGTATCTGCGCCAAGGCATGAGCGAGCAGGCCAAGGTGCCGTTGAAAAAGGCCCTTGAGCTGGACGCCGATGATGCCGATGCCAACGCCGCGCTGGCTTTGGTGTTTCAGGCTCAGGCCGAGCCCGAGCTGGCCGACCGCTATTTCCACAAGGCCCTGGCCTCCCGCCCTGCCGATCCGCGGCTGCTGAACAACTACGGCAGTTTCCTGTTCGAGCAGCAACGGTACGACCTGGCGTCACGTTATTTTCAGCAAGCCGCCGCCGATACCCTATACCCGCAGCGTTCGCGGGTGTTCGAGAACCTCGGTGTGACCTCGATGCGCCTCGGTCAGCGCGACAGCGCTCGCCAGCAGTTGGAAAAAGCCCTGCACCTGAACAGTCGCCAGCCACGGGCATTGCTCGAAATGGCTGAGTTGTCTTACGAAGACAGGCATTATGTGCCAGCACGTGACTATTACGAGCGTTTTAGCCTGCTCAGCGGGCAAAATGCACGTAGTCTATTGCTCGGTGTGCGCCTGGCGACGGTTCATGAAGAACACGACACGGCCGCACGTTTTGGCCAGCAACTCGAACGACTCTATCCCGGTACGCCGGAATATCAGCAATACCTGTCGGAGCAATGATGAAAGCCGCGCACCCGGAAGATGTAGCAGCTAATCGCGTCAACCCAGGCGAAACCTTGCGCCAGGCCCGCGAAAGCAATGGTTGGTCGCTGGCTGAAGTGGCCCTCAAGCTCAATTTGACCAGTACCTCGTTGGCCAATCTGGAAGCCGGCGCGTTCGACAAGCTGCCTGGGCACACTTTTGCCCGCGGCTATATCCGCGCTTATGCAAAATTGCTGGGTATCGACCAGGCCGTGCTGGTCCAGGAGTTCGACCAGTTCACCGGCACCGATGCCCAGGGCAGTAATGTCCATGGGTTGGGGCGCATCGAAGAGCCTACGCGCGTTTCCCATACCATTTTGCGGATTGTCAGCCTGTTGTTGCTGATTGCCGTGGTCGGCGGCGGTTTTGTCTGGTGGCAAGACCAGACCTCCCAGCGCAACAAAGACCTGACCAGCAACGCCATGGAACATGTCGAAGTCGAAAGCGCCGACGGCACCACCCAGATTCACCCCCTGGACGAGCCGGAAGACCAGGCCGTGGTAGAGGGGCAAGCTGCGCCGCAAGCGCCGGCCACTGCCGAACAACCCGCGCCAGACGCCGGCACGGCCCCTGCTGCGGTACCGGCTCCGGCTGTTCCGACCGCTCCGGCAGCACCTGTGGCCCAGGCTCCGGCGGTTCCGACGCCTGCACCTGCGACCCCTGCGCCAGCCGCACCCGCAGCGCCGGCGATGTCGCCTCCCACCACTCCGGCGTTGATCGCCGGTGACGGGCGCGTACAAATTACCTTCATCGCTGACTGCTGGACGCAAGTTACCGATGGCAACGGCAAAGTGCTGTTCAGCGGTTTGAAGCGTAAGGGCGATACGCTTGACCAGGGCGGCAAGCCTCCTTTGACGCTGCGTCTGGGCTTCGCCCGTGGCGCGCAAGTGGCCTACAACGGCCAGCCTGTAGACGTGGCGCCGTTCACCAGTGGCGAGACTGCTCGCCTCAAGTTGGGACAATAGTCATGCACGGCGAATCTCCAATCAAACGTCGCGTATCGCGCAAGATCTGGGTCGGCTCGGTGCCGGTGGGTGGCGACGCCCCCATTGCAGTGCAGAGCATGACCAACAGTGACACCAACGATGTGGCTGCCACCGTTGCCCAGATTAATCGTCTGGAAGCGGCTGGCGTGGATATCGTACGGGTGTCCGTTCCGGACATGGACGCAGCCGAGGCCTTTGGTCGTATCAAGCAGTTGGTCAAGGTCCCACTGGTTGCCGATATTCACTTCGACTACAAGATCGCGTTGCGCGTGGCCGAACTGGGTGTGGACTGCCTGCGTATCAACCCCGGCAACATCGGGCGTGAAGACCGCGTGCGTGCCGTAGTGGACGCTGCCCGTGATCGCGGTATTCCGATCCGCATCGGCGTCAACGCCGGCTCCCTGGAAAAAGACCTGCAAAAGAAATACGGCGAGCCCACTCCGGCGGCGCTGGTTGAGTCGGCGCTGCGCCACGTTGAACACCTTGAACGCCTGAACTTCCAGGACTTCAAGGTCAGCGTAAAGGCCTCGGACGTGTTCATGGCCGTAGAAGCCTATCGCCTGCTGGCCAAGGAAATCGTGCAACCGCTGCACCTGGGTATCACTGAAGCGGGCGGTTTGCGCTCAGGCACAGTGAAATCTGCTGTGGGTCTCGGTATGCTGCTCGCCGAAGGGATTGGCGATACTATCCGCATCTCCCTGGCGGCAGACCCCGTAGAGGAAGTGAAGGTCGGCTACGACATTCTCAAGTCCCTGCGTTTGCGTTCCCGTGGTATCAACTTCATCGCCTGCCCGAGCTGCTCGCGGCAGAACTTCGACGTGGTGAAAACCATGAACGACCTGGAGTTGCGCCTGGAAGACCTGCTGGTGCCGCTGGATGTCGCAGTGATCGGTTGTGTGGTCAACGGGCCGGGTGAGGCCAAAGAGGCCCACGTGGGCCTGACGGGTGGCACACCGAACCTGATTTACATCGACGGCAAACCGTCGCAGAAGCTAACGAATGACAATCTGGTGGATGAGCTGGAAAAGCTGATCCGCGAGAAAGCGGCCGAGAAGGTCGCCGCTGACGCAGCGCTGATCGCTCGCGGCTGATTGAACGAATTTAAGGATCTGATGTGAGCAAGTCTCTGCAAGCCATTCGTGGCATGAACGACATCCTGCCGGAGCAGACGCCACTGTGGCGCTACTTCGAAAGCACTGTCGCGCGCCTGCTGGATAACTACGGTTACAAGCAGATCCGCATGCCGATCGTCGAGTTCACCGAGCTGTTCAAGCGCTCCATCGGTGAAGTGACCGACATCGTCGAAAAAGAGATGTACACCTTTGAAGACCGTAACGGCGACTCCCTGACCCTGCGCCCGGAAGGCACTGCCGCGTGCGTTCGCGCCGTACTGGAACATGGCATCACCGGTGGTGGCCAGACCCAGAAGCTGTGGTACATCGGCCCGATGTTCCGCCACGAGCGCCCGCAGAAAGGCCGTTACCGCCAGTTCCACCAGATCGGTTGCGAAGTGTTCAACTTGGACGGCCCGGACATCGACGCCGAGCTGATCGTGCTGACCTGGCGCCTGTGGGGCCAACTGGGCATCCGCGATGCGGTCAAGCTTGAACTCAACAGCCTGGGCACCAGCGAGTCCCGGGGTCGCTATCGCGAAGCCCTGGTCGAGTACCTGTCGGCCCACCTGGACAAGCTGGACGAAGACAGCCAACGCCGTCTGAAAACCAACCCGTTGCGCGTCCTGGATACCAAGAACGCCGACACCCAGGCCGTGCTGGTCGATGCGCCGAAAATGGCTGATTACCTGGACGACGAGTCCCGGGTGCATTTCGAGGGCCTCAAGGCGCGTCTGGATGCAGCCGGTATTCCCTACGTGATCAACCCCAAGCTGGTGCGTGGCCTCGACTACTACAGCAAGACCGTGTTCGAGTGGGTCACCGACAAGCTCGGCGCCCAGGGCACTGTGTGTGCCGGTGGTCGCTACGACGGCCTGGTCGAGCAAATGGGCGGCAAGCCGACCACGGGCGTAGGCTTTGCCATGGGCATCGAGCGGCTGATCCTGCTGCTGGAAACCCTGGAGCAGGTCCCGGAAGAAATTTCCCGTCAGGTGGACGTGTACCTGTGCGCCTTCGGCGAGGCTGCCGAACTGGCGGCCCTGGCCTTGAGCGAAAAAGTACGTGACCAACTGCCCAACCTGCGCCTGCAGATCAATGCCGGCGCTGGTAGCTTCAAGAGCCAGTTCAAGAAGGCCGACAAGAGCGGTGCGCTTTACGCACTGATCCTCGGCGATGACGAGCTAGCCCAGCAAGTGGTAGGTTTCAAACCCCTGCGTGGCCAGGGTGAACAACAGAACATTGCCTTTGATGCGCTCGCTGCGCACTTGGCCACCTGCGTCGTGCAGGGTTGAAGCTGTCGAACAGCCGAATTTAGCGATTAAGGAGTATTGGGGTGTCGAGTACTGATGATGAGCAACTGGCCGAGTTCAAGGACTGGTGGCAGCGTAACGGCAAGCCCCTGGTCACTGGCGGCCTGCTGGCTTTAGTGGTGGTGTTCGGCTGGCAAGCCTGGACCAAGTATCAGGCCAACCAATCCCAGGGCGCTTCGATCGTTTATCAGCAATTGCTGGAAACTACCCTGACGCCGGACGGCAAGCCTGACCCTGCGCAGGTGGCAGACCTGGCCGGCAAGCTGAAAAACGAATTCGGCGGTAGCACCTACGCCCAATACGGCAGCCTGTTCGTCGCTAAAGTCGCGGTCGATACCGGCAAGCTGGATGACGCCGCCACCGAGCTGAAGGCCATTGCCGACAAGCCGACCAACCCGACCCTGGGTGAAATCGCACGTCAGCGCCTGGCACAGGTATTGGCGGCGCAGAACAAGGCTGACGAAGCACTCAAACTGCTCGACGGCGATGCTGACAAGGCATTCGTGGCCACTCGCGAAGAGCTCAAGGGCGACCTGTTGGTCCAATTGGGTCGTACCGACGAAGCCCATGCTGCGTACCAAAAAGCCAAGGCGGCGCTGTCTGATGAAGCGGCGGTCGGTGGCTTACAAATCAAGCTCGACGACTTGGCCAAAGGGGATGCGTGACGTGATCCGTTGGAAACATGCAGCATTGCTGGCTCTGGCCGTTTTGGCCGCGGGTTGCAGCAGCAACAGCAAAAAAGAACTGCCTCCTGCCGAGCTGACCAGCTTCAAGGAAGAAGTGGTCCTGCAAAAACAATGGAGCCAATCCATTGGTGATGGGCAGGGCGACCTCTACAACCTGTTGCAGCCGGCGATTGACGGCGACAACATCGTGGCTACTGATTCCACTGGCGTTGTGGTTGCCATGGATCGCATGAACGGCGACGTCAAGTGGAAGAAAGACCTCGAACTGCCGGTTTCCGGCGGTGTGGGCGTCGGCTACGGCATGGTGCTGATCGGTACCCTCAAGGGTGACGTGGTCGCGCTGGACTCCAGCACCGGTGAAGAGAAGTGGCGCGCTCGCGTGACCAGTGAAGTGCTCTCGGCGCCGGCTACCAACGGCGATATCGTCGTGGTGCAAACCCAGGACGACCGCGTGATCGGCCTGGATGCCTCCACCGGGGACCAACGCTGGTTGTACGACAGCACCCCTGCGGTGTTGACCCTGCGCGGTACCAGTGGTCCGATTGTGACCAGCAACCTGGCCGTTGCTGGCCTGTCGACCGGTAAAGTGGTTGCCTTGAATACCCAGAACGGCGTGCCGGCCTGGGAAACTCGTGTGGCCATCCCGCAAGGTCGCTCCGAACTGGATCGCGTGGTAGACATCGACGGCGGCTTGCTGCTGTCGGGTGAAACCCTCTACGTCGCCACCTACCAGGGGCGTGTTGCCGCGCTGGACCTGCAAAGCGGTCGCATCAACTGGCAGCGTGATGCCTCCAGCTATGCGGGTGTCGCCCAAGGGTTTGGCAGCGTCTACGTGAGCCTGGCATCCGGCACCGTTGAAAGTGTGGATGAGCGTTCCACCACTGCACTGTGGAGCAATGACTCCCTGGCTCGCCGTCAACTGTCGGCACCGGAAGTCTTCTCCAGCTACGTCGCGGTCGGTGACTTTGAAGGCTACCTGCACCTGCTGAGCCAGGTGGATGGTCGTTTTGTCGGTCGCCAGCGTATCGACAGCGACGGCCTGCGTGCGCGTCCGCTGGTGGTGGGTAACATGCTTTATGTGTATGGCAACGGCGGCAAGCTGGAAGCCCTGACCATCAAGTAAAGGTTTGACTATGCTTGGGGTAACCCCCAGGCGGCCCTGCTTCAATACCGGTTGCTGTAGGAGCGAGCTTGCTCGCGAAGGACGTCAACGATAACGCGGGTTTTCTGCATAAACGCGTCGTTCTCGGTTTTTTCGCGAGCAAGCTCGCTCCTACAGTGGCGGGGGCAGAAGCAGGGCATGTGGCATGTTAAATGCCGCCCCGAGCACCAGCCGCTGCCCTGCAGCGGCTTTTGTATTTTCTGAAATAACGAAGTGGAGAGCCGCATGGTTCCCGTAATCGCCCTGGTGGGCCGACCTAACGTCGGCAAGTCCACCTTGTTCAACCGCCTGACCAGGACTCGCGACGCCATTGTCGGCGACTTGTCCGGTCTGACCCGTGATCGCCAATACGGTGAGGCAAAGTGGCAAGGGCGCTCCTACATTATTGTCGACACCGGTGGTATCTCCGGTGACGAGCATGGCATGGACGAAAAGATGGCCGAGCAGTCGTTGCTCGCTATCGAAGAAGCCGATGTGGTGCTGTTCCTGGTGGACGCCCGTGCGGGCTATACCGCCGCTGACCAGATGATTGGCGAGCACCTGCGCAAGCGCAACAAGCGTTCCTATCTGGTCGCCAACAAGATCGACAACATCGATCCTGAGGCCGCCCGTGCCGAATTCAGCCCGATGGGCCTGGGCGATGCGATTCCGGTCGCCGGTGCTCACGGCCGCGGCATCACCCAGATGCTGGAAATCGCCCTGCGCGACTTCCCAAAGGATGATGTCGAGGAAGAAGAGGGCGAGGAAGAGATCGTCGCTGAAGGCGAGGAAGCCAAGCGCATTCCTGGCCCGAGCGAAAAAGACGGTATCAAGATCGCTATCATCGGCCGCCCGAACGTCGGCAAGTCGACCCTGGTCAACCGTATGCTCGGTGAAGACCGCGTTATCGTCTACGACCAACCCGGTACCACTCGCGACAGCATCTACATCCCGTTCGAACGCAACGAGGAAAAGTACACGCTGATCGACACCGCCGGTGTGCGCAAGCGCGGCAAGATCCACGAAGAAGTTGAAAAGTTCTCGGTGGTCAAAACCCTGCAGGCGATCAAAGACGCCAACGTGGTGATCTTCGTGATGGACGCCCGCGAAGGCGTGGTGGACCACGACCTCAACTTGCTGGGCTTTGCCCTGGAAGCCGGTCGTGCCCTGGTCATCGCGATCAACAAGTGGGACGGCATGACGCCGAGCGAGCGCGATTTCGTCAAGATCGAGCTGCAGCGTCGGTTGTTCTTCGTCGAGTTCGCCGATATCCACTTTATCTCGGCACTGCACGGCACCGGCGTGGGCAACCTCTACGCGTCCGTACAGAACTCGTTCAAGTCTGCGGTCACCCGCTGGCCGACCAACCGTCTCACCCAGATCCTTGAAGACGCGGTGGGCGAGCACGCACCACCGATGGTCAACAACCGCCGGATCAAACTGCGTTACGCCCACTTGGGTGGTGCCAACCCGCCGATTATCGTGATCCACGGTAACCAGATCGAGAAGGTGCCCAAGTCCTATGTGCGTTACCTGGAAAACACCTACCGCCGTGTCTTGAAACTGGTCGGTACGCCGATCCGTATCGAGTTCAAGGGTGGCGAGAACCCATACGAAGGCAACAAGAACACGCTGACTGACCGTCAGGTGAACAAGAAGCGTCGTTTGATGACTCACCACAAGAAGGCCGACAAGAAGCGCCGTGATAAAAAATAACGGCAGTTTCGAGTTGTAAGCTACAAGCTGCAAGAGAGGGCTCCTTTGGAGCCTTTTTTGTGCCTGACGGTTTGCCCCTTGACCTGCTTGCAGCTTGCAGCTTAAAACTTGCAGCTCACCCGAAGGGGGCTCCCATGATCACCAGTAAGCTGCCAAACGTCGGCACGACCATTTTCACCACCATGTCGCAACTCGCCGCCGAAACCGGCGCGCTCAATCTGTCCCAGGGTTTTCCCGATTTCAATGGTCCGCAGGGTTTGCTCGATGCAGTGGGTAAGCACATCGCCCTCGGTCATAACCAGTACGCCCCCATGACAGGCCTGCCGGTGCTGCGTCAGCAAGTGGCGGCCAAGATCGCCCGCAGCTATGGCGTCACGGTGAATGCCGACACTGAAGTGACCATCACGCCAGGCGCCACCGAGGCGATTTTTTGCGCCATTCAGGCGGTGATTCGCAGCGGTGATGAAGTCATCGTGTTCGACCCCAGCTATGACAGCTACGAGCCTTCGGTTGAACTGGCCGGTGGCCGCTGCGTGCATGTGCAACTGAGCCTGCAAGGCTTCGCCCTGGACTTCGAGAAACTCAAGGCTGCGCTTTCACCGCGTACGCGCATGATCATCCTCAATAGCCCGCACAACCCCACCGGTGCATTGATCAGCCGTGTCGAGCTGGACCAGTTGGCCGAACTGATCCGCGACCGCGATATCTACCTGGTCAGCGATGAGGTCTACGAGCACCTGGTATTCGACGGTGTGCCCCACGTCAGCGTATTGGCCCATCAGGAACTGTATCAGCGCGCATTCGTGGTCAGCTCATTCGGCAAGACCTATCACGTCACAGGCTGGAAGACCGGCTACGTGGTCGCGCCACCGGCCCTCAGCGCCGAACTGCGCAAGGTGCATCAATATGTCAACTTCTGCGGCGTCACCCCTTTGCAGTACGCTTTGGCGGACTTCATGGCCGAACACCCGGAACATGTCGAAGAACTGCCGGCCTTCTATCAGGCCAAGCGGGACCTTTTCTGCGACCTGTTGGCGCCATCGCGCTTGAGCTTTACCCGGGTGACCGGCACTTACTTCCAACTGGTGGATTACTCGCAGATACGCCCAGACCTGGATGACGTCGCCATGTCCCTGTGGATGACCCGCGAACATGGCGTGGCGACCATTCCGGTTTCGGTGTTCTACCAGCACCCACCCCAAGGCCAGCGCCTGGTGCGCCTGTGCTTTGCCAAACGCGAGGAGACGTTGCGACAAGCGGCGGAAAAACTATGCGTGATCTGAGTGTACTGCCCAATCTGAACATTGCCTTGGTGCAGACGAGCCTGGCCTGGCATGACCGGCATGCCAATTTCGAACACTTCGAGTTGCTGCTGGAGCAGGCCAAAGGCGCCGACTTGATCGTGCTGCCAGAGATGTTCACCACCGGTTTTTCGATGGAATCAGAAGCTCTCGCCGAGCCGGAAAACGGCCCCACCCATCATTGGCTCCAGGCCCAGGCGGCAAAGTATCAGGCCGTGATTACCGGCAGTGTGATCATCCAGGCCGCCGATGGCAGCCACCGCAACCGTCTGCTGTGGGCGCGGCCGGATGGTGAGGTGTTGCATTACGACAAGCGCCACCTGTTCCGCATGGCCGGTGAACATGACCATTACACCCCAGGTGAACGTCAGGTGCAGTTCGAGTTGAAGGGTTGGCGCATTCGCCCGCTGATCTGCTATGACCTGCGCTTCCCGGTGTGGAGCCGCGACGCCCAGGATACGGACCTGCTGCTGTACACCGCCAACTGGCCGGGCGCTCGGCGTCAGCATTGGAATCGGCTGTTGCCGGCGCGGGCCATTGAGAACCTGTGTTACGTGGCGGCGGTGAACCGGGTGGGCACCGACGGCAAGGGGTTTGCCTACACCGGCGATAGCCAGGTGTTGGATTTCCAGGGTGAAACCTTGCTGAGTGCAGGGGAAGCGGACGGGGTGTTCCAGGTGATCCTGGATGCGGCGGAGCTGGCGGCTTACCGTACACGATTCCCGGCGAATCTGGATGCCGATAGCTTTCAGTTAGTCTAAGGCTCTTAGATTGTTCCCACGCTCTGCGTGGGAACGCCTCTTGGGACGCTCTGCGTACCGCTTCTAAGGGCGGACGCAGAGCGTCCAGGGCTGCATTCCCACGCAGAGCGTGGGAACGATCAGGCCCCTGGATTCTCACCCAGGGGCCTTTTGCATTACGGCAATACTTACGCCGCTTTGGCTTCCAACTGGCTCAACGAACGGTTCAGCGCACTGAACAGCGCTTTGAAGCTGGCGGTAGTGATGTTTTCATCGATCCCCACACCATGCACCGGGCGTTCGCCGTTCACGCGCAGTTCAATATAGGCCGCCGCCTTGGCATTGGTACCCGCACCAATCGCGTGCTCGTTGTAGTCCATGATCTCCACGCCAATCGGCAGGCCGGCCACCAAGGCTTCCAGCGCACCGTTGCCTTTGCCTTTCCAGTGCAGGTTGGTTTCGCCCTGACCCTTGCCGGAAACTTCGACCTCGACAAAGCTGTTGCCGTTTTCTTCCTGCAAGCGATGGCTGACCAACGCATACGGCGTGTTGGCTTGCAGGTATTCACGCTGCAGCAAGGCGTAGATCTGTGGCGCGGTCATCTCCAGGCCCACGCGGTCGGTTTCGGCCTGCACCACCTGGCTGAACTCGATCTGCATGCGACGCGGCAAGCTGATGTCGTATTCCTGCTCCAGCAGGTAGGCGATACCGCCTTTGCCCGACTGGCTGTTCACGCGGATCACCGCCTCGTAGCTGCGGCCAATATCGGCTGGGTCGATCGGCAAGTACGGCACTTCCCACAGCGCATCGTCTTTCTGCTGGGAGAAACCTTTGCGGATCGCGTCCTGGTGGGAACCGGAGAATGCGGTATGCACCAGGTCGCCGACATACGGGTGACGTGGGTGCACCTGGATCTGGTTGCATTCCTCGACCACTTTGCGCACGCCGTCAATGTCCGAGAAGTCCAACTGCGGGTCCAGGCCCTGGGTGTACATGTTCAGTGCCACGGTGACCAAGTCGACGTTACCGGTGCGCTCGCCGTTGCCAAACAGGCAGCCTTCCACACGGTCGGCGCCGGCCATCAGGCCCAACTCGGTGGCCGCCACGCCAGTGCCACGGTCGTTGTGGGTGTGCAGGCTGATAATCACGCTGTCGCGACGGTTGATATGGCGACCGAACCACTCGATCTGGTCGGCATAGATATTCGGCGTGGCGCACTCGACGGTGGCTGGCAGGTTGAGGATCATCTTGTGCTCAGGCGTCGGGTTCCACACCTCGATCACCGCGTCGCAGACTTCCTTGGCGAACTCCAGCTCAGTGGCGCTGAAGGTCTCTGGGGAATATTCGAAGGTCCACTGGGTTTCCGGCTGCTGGGCGGCGTATTTGACGAACAGCTTGGCGGCGTTGACCGCGATGGCCTTGATGCCGTCCTTGTCCTGGTTGAATACGATGCGGCGGAACGACGGCGAGGTGGCATTGTACAAGTGCACAATGGCTTTCTTGGCGCCGCGCAGGGATTCGAAGGTGCGTGCGATCAAGTCTTCACGGCCCTGGGTCAGCACCTGGATGGTGGTGTCCTCGGGGATGTGGTTGTCTTCGATCAGGGTGCGCACGAAGTCGAAGTCGGTTTGCGACGCGGCCGGGAACGAGGCTTCGATTTCCTTCACGCCAACGGCCACCAGGGTCTTCCAGAAGCGCAGCTTTTTCACCGCGTCCATCGGCTCGATCAGCGACTGGTTGCCATCACGCAGGTCGGAGCTGCACCAGATAGGCGCTTGGGTGATGGTTTTCGACGGCCAGGTACGGTCCGGAATGTCGATGGTGGGGAACGCGCGGTACTTCGAAGACGGGTCTTTGAGCATGCTCATCGGGAAATCCTTGGTTGTAGGGGCCGAGAAAAGGCGGCCTGCCGTGGAACTGTTATTGGGGATAAAACTGAGGGCGAGGCAGATCGATTCAGCCTGGCAGTCGTGCGCTGACAAGGCACAGGCTGCGGTGCTGGCGGAGCTGAATGAGGGTGTGAGAGGTTTTCATAAGCCCAACCCTAACCGTGGCCAAGTGAGATGGCAAGGTGGTCAGGAAAAATTGATAGATTTTCTGTATAAAACAAGCTTTATGAATATTTATTGCTAATAGTGTCTTGTTTTCTTCACATTGTTGCGCTGCTGTAGGTGGTGGCGCAATTTTGGTGATGAGGTTTTCCCGTGGCGCCGCATGCGGCAGTGAAGGGCTCACCATCGCGCAAACAACGCACGACGGTGATTACTCAAATCACTTTATGGAAGATCTGATAATCCCCTGCCGTAAAGCTATCCGTGACGTTGGCCCCGGGATCCCTTGGTATTGACGGGCCGCTGATGGCAACACTCTTGTTGAATGCTTTGTCCGGGTAAACGCCTATGCCCACCCCTCCAGTGAGTTCCGCCAGACCTGGAACGTTTCGGGCTGTGTTCATATGGGCCCGGCCTACCAAGGCGAGTACTTTTTCGCCCGGCTTGCGTGTTTCCAAGATACGGGTCGCGAAGTAATTGAATTCTTGCAGGCGCGTAATGCCGTTGTCGTTGTCCCCAACGTACTTGTAGAAATCGGGCATATCCGATCGGCGGGTCAAGTAGTGGTGCTCGAGGGATTTGACGGTGATTCCATTGTCACTGGCAAGTTGAACCAGTTCCGAGAGCGTGGGAGACGCGCCTTGAGGACGGTGGCCACCCATGCCCACATCCATGAGCTGGCCCGCGGCATTGGTTTCGACACCTTCAATATAAAACGTGGTAACTCCCGACTCTTTGAGGGCCTGCATATTCTCTTTGAGCATCTGGAAACTGGCGATTTCGTTATGGCGCTCGCCCAGTACCACCACATCAGTGATTTCGTAGGCCTTACGCAACAGGTCGGCCGGCGAGGTGCCGGGTGCGAGCTCCAGCCGGGACGGGCGCGGCGGCATCTGGCCTTGAGTGAGCATGTTCTTGTAGAAGTTATACAAATCCCGCCTGAACCAATACCTGGCCAGTGGCAGGGTTTTCGGGGTGAAGTCTGCTTCGACCAGCCGCCCTCTGTTGAGGCTGAAATACTCGGCGTCTGGTAACGCTGGTCGGGCAGGGGCCTCGGCGCCTGTCGTCGAAGCTCCCGGTGTCGGCGTGGGGGCTCCACCGGGCAGTTGATTCAGGCGCCATTCACCGTTGCCCGCATGTTGTACAGAGGCGACGATTCTGCTGCTTTTGGGCGCAGTTGCTGGGACGTTCGGGTCGATGATATTGACCCAGCCACTGCGAGCGTGAAAGGCTGAATCGATCTGATAAACCCTGCTCACGCGGGTACTGTCGGTAAATCGGATGAACCACTCGTCGCCAACGTTATAGGTACCGTCACTCCTTAGCGTCCGGCCGTTGATCATATCGCCAGGCCTGGCGTACGCACTCAAGTCGCGCTCGGGAATGACGGCGTCGTTGGGCGTGCGTGAGCCGGCGATAGTGTTGCCGGTGCTGGCTAAAGGTCGTGCCGGCACTGGGCTGACGGGCGCAGGCAGTGCTCTTGGCCCTGGGCGCGGGGTAATCGCGCCTGTCGCCGTCGACGACTTGAATACCGGGCGTAGGGGGGCCGCGCGAACATTGGAGATACCCGCGGCAGACAGGGTGAAATCACTGTAGATCGCCCGTCCCAGGCCGGGTCTTTTGATCAGGTGCGGCAACACTCTGCTGTTGGCGCGCAGTGCGCTGATGCCGGCTTTGCCCAGACGAAAACCCGCAGACACGCCTTTGCCAGCCACCGGTATCAGGTCGGTAAAGATCAATGCCACTTCAATGCCGAACTCGATTTTGTTCTTGAGCGATTGCCGTGCGACCTCCGCACTGCTTACGGACTGGTGGTCCGCTCGGTCGATCGCCATCTGTACGTGTTGCTTGTACAGATGGTCTTGGAAATCACCTTTTATGGGCTCAAGGCGAGTGGCGCCTCCCAGCAGCTTGATCGACGAGACCGCCAGCTCGGGTGACATCAATTTCGTTGGGCTGTACGCAGCTTCTTTAAGCGCTCCCTTGAACTGATCGACCTCATCTTTACTGACGGGTGATTTTCTTTGCGCGATATAGGTTGCCCACTCTTTTTTCTCCAGGAGGGTGTCGAGGGCCTTGTGGTCCGCGACTTCGCGATAAGTAATGCCGTCGGGAGCCTTGGGGGTGTACAGCACCAGCGATGGATCTGTCTGGTTGCCGATCACCATCACGCCCTGCACCGCTAGCCCCCTGTGGAGCAGGCTGTTGGCGACGATGGTTTTCCCATCGACTTGAGGGCGGGTGGCCGGGTCGGGGTGAGTCAGTACCGCATCCGCCCACTGCGCCGCGCGTTTATGGATGTTGTCGCTGGCCAGTTCCGTATAGGCGTCGGGGCTGAGTTCTGCCAGAAACGCCTCTTTGTCCATCGCGTCTGCCAGATGAGCTTTCCACGCTGTGCGCAAGTGCACAGCGCTCCCCGATTGGGCATCTGGGGCCATTTCCTGTTTGAGCAGTTTGGTGTATTCGCCACCGACATCGGCGGTATTGACCAGTGCCTTGAGATCGTCGGTATCCAGGGTAACCGGCTTGCCGCTCAGGTCTCGTACGGGCTTGCCGTGCTTGTCGCGCAGAGGCAAGGTCATTTTCTCATCGGTGTATACACCTCTTTCGACGGCAGGGAAGCCACTGGGATTCTTCAGCGCCAAGTCGGTCAGGGACACCGCGTCTTGTTTCGAATAGAGGGGTTGGCCAGTCCCTCTGCCGCCGTGGATGGCGGTGCGGGTGTGGACCTGCACCATGAGTTGATCCGCATCGATTTCTGCTGCCGGGTATCGCTGTTTGATGGCTGCATTCAGGCGGTCACGGGCGAAGGTGTTCAGCGCCGGGATTTTTTCAAGCAGGGGCGTCAGCGCATCCAGGCTCCGTTCCTGCGCCTTGTCCAAGTGCAAAAACAAGGCTTCTTGAAAGGGGCTTAGATTCTTCAACCATTCGGGTTGGAGTTTGTCGGTCAGTTTGGCGTCCCGGGCCAGCATGGCGTTGGTGCCATCGGTGAGGTACGACCAGTCGGCCGCATTATCGATACCTTCCAATGTGGCGCTGTCGAGAAGGGGGTTGACGGTTTTGCCTGGCGCCAATGCTGTGCTCAGGTGGGTATTAATGTCTGCCCGCTGGCGTTTGAGCATCCAGGGGATGGATTGCGCCAACACATCCCCGGCCGATGGCTCGACACTGGACATCAGATCTTTTCCGGTAATAGGGTCGGGCCTGTTTTGCAGAGCCGGGGGCAGGCCTTGCAGCAGCAACTTGGCCTCGACACCTCCCTGGTCCAGGCGGCTGGCCAAAGCCTGGCGCGCCTGGGCCGGCGTTGCGAATTCCTCGAAACCTTCGCTGGGCGTGTACATCACGACGGGGCCATTGTCATCGTTGAGCGCAAGTGCGCGCCCATTCGGCCAGGTGGGCGGCGTAGCATAGGAGCCGTCTTTTCGGGTGATGAGAAAGGCCCCTGGCAGCATCGCGCCATGTTCCGTTTGGTCATCCACAGTAACGGGGTACACCCCTAAGCGATCACCGTCGGTGAAGCGTTTTTCCCGGTCTTGCAGGGTGGGGTAGCGCAACGCGGAGTCGATCAGGTCTTTGCCGGTCGCGCTCAGGGTGCCATCGCTCAGGCGCAGTGAGGCGAGGATCGACAGCTGTTTTTTGTGCAGGAACAACAGTTGCTCTTGCGGCGGCATCTGGAGCGTCGGCTGATTTTCCACCGGCCGCGGTGTGCTCCAGTATTCTTCAAGCGCCTGCGGGTATTGCGTGGCAATGCTGCGAGCAATGGATTGCAGCGTGCCTTCGGTAAAGGCCGGTACCGCCATGTCGGCAATGGTTCGTCGATAAGTGAATTCAGTGCTTATGCCTCGCTCCGGGCGCATCAACGCATTCGGGTTGGCCTGGATGTCGCGGATCATCCTGGCCAGTGCAGCCATCAGGGGCTCTGAAGAGGCCAGTGATTCGCGTCCATCGCCCACTCTGTAGCGATTGAAACTGAGCATGTCCGGATTCAGCGGCCTGATCGCGGGGAAGGCCTCCTCAAGTTGCGACTGTACAAAGGCCTTGAAGCCGGGTTGCTGGCTATGCAGGCGTTGCTTGTCTTCAGTCAGCATCGCGTGTTCAGCGGTGAACTGTGTTTCATTGCTGGGTTTGAAATGCTTCACCAACTGCGGGTATCGCATTTTCGCCGGGGTAATACCTGACGAGGCGGGAGTAGGCGGGTCATCGGGGGCGTAATTGGCGGCGGCGGGCAAGGGGACTGATGCAGGTTGTTGCAGAGTTGCGGGTCGTGTAGGCGGGCTGGTCGGGGGGGTACCGGGTGAGGCGTGAGATGAGGTCAGGAGGTTTTGCGAATGTCGCTCTGACAGTGCTGGGGTAAGTGACATGGAAAGAGTCTCATGGGAATTGGATCTCCAATGCTCAGGTCCTGCTCATTACGTCCGTGTAAATCGCTGGTTGAGTGAGTCTCGGGTGTCGGATGGTTCATCGCAAAAGTGTAAGAAGATCACAATGCATTGCAGCGATCCTCCGACAGATCAGGCACCAGCGCAGGAAATCACTGACGCCCCTCACGGCCACGGTATTCAGGGTTGAAACGCGCCGATAAAAATCGCCGGATCTACCCGTGCATCGTTCAGGCTGACGTTCCAGTGCATATGCGGCCCGGTGGCCCGGCCTGTCGAGCCGACTTTGCCGATTACCGCACCGCGCACCAGTGGCTGACCCACCTTCACATCGATCTTCGACATATGGCAGAACATGCTGATAAAGCCCTGGCCATGGTCGACAAACACGGTATTGCCGTTGAAGAAGTAATTGCCGACCAGAATCACCTTGCTATTGGCGGGTGTCTTGATCGGTGTGCCGGCCGGTACGGCGAAATCCAGGCCCGAATGCGGGTTGCGTTCTTCACCGTTGAAGAAGCGGCGCACGCCGAATTTGCTCGAAAGCGGCCCGTTCACCGGTTTATCCAGCACCAGGTTGCTAGGCAGGTTCGGGCTGAAGCTGCGGTAAGCCTTGAGCTGCACTGCCAGTTCGCCTTCGATGCGCTTGAGCTGGGCCGGGTCAGGGTTGACCTGGCTCTTGTTCTTCAAAGTGATGCGCTGTTCCGGATACTTCTTGTAACCGACGATAAACGGCAGGTTGCGCCCACCGCTGCTGATGCGCTCGTTGCCAGGCTTGACCGTTAACGGGATACCGACAATCGCCAGCCAGTTGTCCTGCTCCTTGACCACCAGCACCGGCTTGCCCTGGTAGGTGGCTTTCGGCGCCGTGGCCGAAGGGCCCAGTTCGACGACGGCCACGCCGCCTGGCACCGGTTTGTTAAGGGTTCGCGTGATGTAACTGTCGGCGTGGGCGTGAAATGTGAGGCACAACAGCATCAACAGGCTCAGTAGGCGTGGCATCGATCAATCCAATAATGAAAGGGTGACGGGTGTCAGGTGGTTGTCTTCCACCCGCACTTGCAATTGGCCTTCACCCAGGCGCGCGGTGAGGCGCTGGCCGGTGTGGGTTTGTGCGGCATTGCGAATCGCCTGGCCGCGCTCGTCCAACAGGATGCTGTAGCCGCGGCCCAGGGTCGCCAGCGGGCTGACCACCTGCAATGTCTGCACTTGGCTCTGCAGTTGCAGACGCCGAGCCTTGAGACCTTCACGCATGGCGCGGGGCAGGCGTTCGGCGAGGCTGTCCAGGCGTTGGCGCAAGAGTGCCAGTTGACGGCCGGGGTGCTGGCCGGCGAGGCGGGTTTCCAGGCGGATCAAGCGCTCGCGACGGGTATTGAGGCTACGCTCAAAGGCGCGGCGCAAGCGCATGTCCAGGTCATCCAGGCGCTGGGCCTGCTGGCGCAAGCGCTCGCCCGGGTGACGCAGGCGCCGGGCCATGCCTTCCAGGCGCAGGCGGCTGTGGCTCAGGCGGTTGCGCATCAGCATCACCAGGCGGCGCTGCAGGTTTTCCACTTGACGCACCAGATGGCTGGCGTCGGGAGCCAGCAACTCGGCGGCGGCGGAGGGAGTAGGGGCGCGGACGTCCGCCACGAAGTCGCTGATGGACACATCGGTTTCATGACCAACGGCACTGACGATAGGGGTAACGCAGGCATCAATTGCGCGGGCCACAGCCTCTTCGTTGAAGCACCACAAGTCTTCCAGGGAGCCACCGCCACGGGCCAGGATCAGCGCGTCGAAACCCCGGGCGTCGGCGAGTTTCAGCGCCCGCACGATCTGCGGGATTGCTTCGCGGCCTTGCACGGCAGTAGGGATCAGGGTCAGTTCAACGTTCGGCGCGCGGCGGCGGAATACGCTGATGATGTCGCGAATTACCGCGCCGGTGGGCGAGCTGATAATGCCGATGCGCCGAGGATGCGCCGGCAGCGCCACTTTGCGTTCGGCACTGAACAGGCCTTCGGCGCTCAGCTTTTCCTTCAGTGCGTCGAAGGCCAGGCGTAGCGCACCATCACCGGCCGGCTCCACGGTATCGAGGATCAGTTGGTAATCGCCGCGGCCCTCGAACAATGAGACCTTGCCGCGCACCTTCACCGCCAGGCCATCCTTCAACGCCTGACGTACCCGCGCCGCGTTATTGCGAAACAGCGCGCAACGCACCTGGGCGCCACTGTCCTTGAGCGTGAAATACACATGGCCGGAGGCCGGGCGGGCGAGGTTGGAGATCTCGCCTTCCACCCAGATATTGGTGAACACGTCTTCCAGCAACACCCGCGCGCGGCCGTTGAGTTGGCTGACAGTCAGGACTTCGCGGTCCAGGCCCAAGCGGGCAAAAGGATCTTTAATCATGGGCGGCAGTTTATAGGCATTCGTGCAGGGTTTGACAGAATTGCTCCACCAGCGCGTTCGGCGCTTGCGCGCAGGCCAGGGCTACGGTGCTGTCGCAGTCAGGGTCGGCCAAGGGCAAAAATTGCACGTTGGGCGGGGCGATGTCCTGCATGGATTTTGGTAACAGGGCAATCCCGAAACCGGCCTGGATCAATTGCAACTGCGTGGTCTTGCGCGACATTACCCGCGCCGCCTTGGGGAAAAAACCTGCACGCATGCACAATTCAGCCGACAGATAGCTCAGCCCGCCGCGCTGAGGGTGGGGGATTGAAATAAACGCCTCATCCTTGAGTTGCATTAACTCGACCGCTGCGTTGCCGCGTGCCAAGGGATGACCCGCAGGCACTGCCAGCGCCAACGGCTCGGTGTACCAAGGCACCACGCGCACGCCTTCGCGCTGGCGCAACACCGGCAACCGCAGCAGGCCGACGTCCAGGCGGCCCTCGACGATTTCCTCCAGTTGGGCTTCGGAGGAGAGTTTGACGATATCCATCGACACACCCGGGCAGCGCTCCAGCCACGTGCTGATGCCTTGCAGTAACGCGCCGCTCATCGGCACGGTGCTCGAATGGCTCAGGCGCAAGGTGCCGAGTTGGCCCTGGCCCACTTGTGTCGCCAGGTCGCTGGCCTTGAGCAACTCACTCAGCAGGTTGCGCGCCCGTGGGTAGAAGGCTTCGCCGGCGGCCGTCAGCCTTGGCTGGCGTGCAGTGCGTTCGAACAGTGGGGTTTGCAGTTGAGATTCAAGCTCCTTGATCTGCCGGCTCAAGGCTGATTGCGCCACGAACAGGCGCTCGGCGGCAGCACTGAAGCTACCGCTGTCGGCGATTTCGACGAAATAACGCAGTTGCCGGGTGGAGATCAAAGAGTCATGCCTTTTTGAGATGAGTAGTGAGCCTGGAAGATATTAGTCGCAACCCTTGCCGATGGCTAAAGTGAACGGCATCTCAATAGAAGGAATAAGTCATGAGCCCGGTTGAGCTGATGAGCCAGTGGACTTTCGGCGGTATTGATTGGCTGGTGATCGGCCTGGGCGTGACGGTGGCTTATATCGTGTTCGGCATTGCCGGGTTCGGCACGGCGCTGGTGGCGGGGCCGATCCTGATTTTATTCATGCCGCTGTCGAAGATCATCCCGTTGCTGGTGCTTCTGGACTTTGTCGCGGCGTTTGGCGGCCTGCTGCAAACGCGGCGCGATGTGAACAAGCCGGAACTGTTGCGGTTGCTGCCCTGCATGGCCATCGGCTGCACCCTGGGCGTGGTGTTTTTGCTCAACCTGCATTCGGACCTGTTGCTGTTATTGATGGGGCTGTTTATCAGCGCCTACGCGATTTACAGCCTGGCGGTGAAAGCAAGGCCGACTCAGCTGGCGGCGGGCTGGTCGATTCCCATGGGCACCGTTGGCGGCCTGTTTGGGGCGCTATTCGGCAGTGGCGGCTTCTTATATGCGATTTACCTGAACAGCCGTTTGCCCAAGGACGCTGCGCGGGCTACGCAAAGCGCGCTGATCAGTTGCAGCACGGTCGTGCGTTTGAGTCTGTTCCTGATTGCCGGGGTGTATGCAGATTTGCCGTTATTGATGTTGGCGGTTTGCCTGTTGCCGGCGATGGCCCTGGGGTTGTGGTGTGGGCGCAGGCTGACGATGCGGCTGTCCCGTGAGGCGTTCGTGCGGTTGGTGACCTGGCTGGTATTGGCCAGCGGTATTGCGTTGATCGGACGGTATTTGAGTACTTGACCTGATTTTTTCAGGGATTAAGCTGCCGTCCTCCCGGGCGTCATCGCGGGCAAGCCCGGCTCCCACATTGGAATGCGATCACCTGTGGGAGCCGGGCTTGCCCGCGATGGCGCCAATAGCCACACCGCAGGACTCCCATGAACTCCCAAAGCATCCTTGTCCCGAAAATCTCCACCTTGCCGGTCCACGAACCCCGCGCCCGGGCGATTGTGCGCTGGCTGGTGCGCAAGAACATCATCAAGGAAGAGCTCACCACTTGCGGGCGTACCGGCAACCGCATGGGCTACGCCCTGGCCGATGGTGCCCGCGCGGTGGTGCTGCACCCCGAAGCGCTGCCGTTCAACGAGCCGGTCAATGGCCTGGAGATCATCTACAAGCGTTGCATCTATACCCCGGCCAAGGGGTTCCTCGAAGAAGCGGGCTGCCCGGAGTGCCTCAAGGAAGTCGGCGAGGCGCTGTTTGAAAGCCTGGAAGACTGGATGCCTGGCCACACCGATAACTTCACCTGCCCGCTATGTGGGCATGAAGACGACATCAACGGCTTTCTATTCCTGCAGGAATGCGGGTTTTCCAACCTGGGATTCATTTTCAACAACTGGGCGGAGGCGGGCTTCAAACAGAGCTTTATCGACGAGTTTGCCGATTGGCTCGATCAAAAAATGAGCTGGGTCAAAGTCGAACTGTAACTTTTTGCCGAACACGATCGTTCCCACGCTCCCGCGTGGGCAACGCCGCATGGGACGCTCCGCGTTCCGTTGTTGTCGGAGATTTTGAATCCTGCCCCAAGGCGACGCGGAGCGTCACCAGAGGCATTCCCTCGCGGAGCATGGGAATGATCGGGGCGATGAAATTACCCATCTATCAGTATTACCAAGTTTGTCAGAGTTTTACATTGAGCCCGGCAGGGTGCATGTATATAATGGCGCGCTTCCATTTTCCCGCTCGGGAGCCCCCGCGATGCTGCGTATCAGCCAAGAAGCTCTGACATTCGACGACATTCTCCTAGTGCCCGGTTATTCCGAGGTGCTTCCTAACGAAGTCAGTCTCAAGACCCGCCTAACCCGTGGCATCGAGCTGAATATTCCCCTGGTTTCCGCTGCCATGGACACCGTCACCGAAGCCCGTCTGGCCATTGCCATGGCTCAGGAAGGCGGCATCGGCATCATCCACAAGAACATGACCATCGAGCAGCAAGCTGCCGAAGTGCGCAAGGTCAAGCGTTACGAAGCCGGCGTGGTGAAAGATCCGATCACCATCGAAGCTGACGCCACCGTGCGTGACCTGTTCGAACTCACGCGTATGCACAACATCTCCGGCGTCCCGGTGCTGCACGATGGCGACCTGGTCGGCATCGTCACGTCCCGTGACGTGCGTTTCGAGAACCGCCTTGAAGTCACCGTCCGCGAAGTGATGACGCCTAAAGAGCGTCTGGTCACCGTCAAGGAAGGCGCCGACAAGAACGATGTGCGCGAACTGCTGCACAAGCACCGCATCGAGCGCGTGCTGATCGTCGACGACAAATTCGCCCTCAAAGGCATGATGACCGTCAATGACATCGAAAAAGCCAAGGCTTACCCGCTGGCCAGCAAGGATGACCAAGGTCGTCTGCGCGTGGGCGCTGCGGTCGGTACCGGTAAAGACACCGGTGACCGCGTCTCGGCCCTGGTCGCTGCCGGTGTTGACGTGGTGGTGGTCGACACCGCCCACGGCCACTCCAAAGGCGTGATCGACCGCGTGCGTTGGGTCAAGCAGAACTTCCCTGAAGTGCAGGTGATCGGCGGCAACATCGCTACCGGCGCTGCCGCCAAGGCCCTGGCCGAAGCTGGCGCCGACGCAGTCAAGGTCGGTATCGGCCCAGGCTCCATCTGCACCACGCGTATCGTCGCCGGTGTGGGCGTGCCGCAAATCAGCGCCATCGCCAACGTCGCCGCTGCCCTTGAAGGCACTGGCGTACCCTTGATCGCCGACGGTGGCATCCGTTTCTCCGGTGACCTGTCCAAGGCCATCGTAGCCGGTGCCTCCTGCGTGATGATGGGCTCGATGTTCGCCGGTACCGAAGAAGCACCGGGCGAGATCGAACTGTTCCAGGGCCGTTCGTACAAGGCTTACCGTGGCATGGGTTCGCTGGGCGCCATGTCCCAGGCGCAAGGCTCTTCCGACCGTTACTTCCAGGACTCTTCGGCAGGCGCCGAGAAGCTCGTACCGGAAGGCATCGAAGGCCGTGTGCCGTACAAAGGAACCCTGAGCGCGATCATCCACCAACTGATGGGCGGCCTGCGTTCCTCGATGGGCTACACCGGCAGTGCCAACATCGAAGAAATGCGCACCAAGCCAGAGTTCGTACGGATCACCGGCGCCGGCATGGCTGAATCCCATGTCCACGACGTGCAGATCACCAAGGAAGCGCCAAACTACCGTGTAGGTTGAGGCTTCCAGCAAAACGTTAAGTAACCGGGGCTGTTCTTCAGCCCCGAGTTGTTTCTGATTCATTAGACGAGACTGACTTCATGGCCCTCGACATTCACGCCCACCGCATCCTGATCCTCGACTTCGGTTCCCAGTACACCCAGCTGATCGCCCGCCGCGTGCGTGAAATCGGCGTGTACTGCGAACTGCATCCGTTCGACATGGACGATGAAGCGATCCGCGAATTCGCACCCAAAGGCGTCATTCTCGCCGGTGGCCCCGAGTCCGTTCACGAAGCCAATAGTCCGCGCTGCCCGCAAGCGGTATTCGACCTGGGTGTGCCGGTATTCGGCATCTGCTACGGCATGCAGACCATGGCCGAGCAACTGGGCGGCAAGGTAGAAGGCTCCGAGCTGCGTGAATTCGGTTATGCCCGTGTGGACGTGGTCGGCAAGAGCCGCCTGCTGGACGGCATCGAAGACCACATCGACGCCGACGGCCTGTTCGGCCTCGACGTCTGGATGAGCCACGGTGACAAGGTCACCAAAATGCCGGAAGACTTCCACATCCTGGCCAGCACCCCGAGCTGCCCGATTGCCGGCATGTTCAGCGATGAGCGTCGCTACTACGGGGTGCAGTTCCACCCGGAAGTGACCCACACCAAGCAAGGCGGGCGCATCCTGTCGCGTTTCATCCTCGACATCTGCGAGTGTGAAGCCCTGTGGACCCCGTCGAAAATTGCTGAAGACGCCATCGCCCAAGTGCGCGCCCAGGTCGGCACTGACAACGTATTGCTTGGCCTGTCCGGCGGCGTTGACTCCTCGGTTGTGGCCGCCTTGCTGCACAAGGCCATTGGCGACCAGCTGACCTGCGTATTCGTCGACAACGGCCTGCTGCGCCTGCACGAAGGTGAGCAAGTGATGGCCATGTTCGCCGAGAACATGGGCGTCAAGGTGATCCGCGCCAACGCTGAGGACCAGTTCCTCAACAACCTGGCCGGCGAGTCCGACCCGGAGAAGAAGCGCAAGATCATCGGCCGCACCTTCATCGACGTGTTCGATGCCGAGTCCAACAAACTGGACAACATCAAGTACCTCGCCCAGGGCACCATCTACCCCGACGTGATCGAGTCGGCCGGCGCCAAGAGCGGCAAGGCCCACGTGATCAAGTCCCACCACAACGTGGGTGGCCTGCCTGAGGAGATGAACCTCAAGCTGGTAGAACCGCTGCGCGAACTGTTCAAGGACGAAGTCCGCCGTCTGGGCCTGGAACTGGGCCTGCCGTACGACATGGTCTACCGCCACCCATTCCCAGGCCCGGGCCTGGGCGTGCGTATCCTGGGTGAAGTGAAGAAGGAATACGCCGACCTGCTGCGTCGCGCCGACCACATCTTCATCGAAGAACTGCGCAAGGCCGACTGGTACCACAAGGTCAGCCAGGCGTTCGTGGTATTCCAGCCGGTGAAATCGGTTGGCGTTGTAGGCGATGGTCGTCGTTACGCATGGGTTGTTGCGTTGCGTGCCGTAGAGACGATCGACTTCATGACAGCGCGTTGGGCACACCTGCCTTACGAACTGCTGGAGACGGTCAGCGGCCGGATTATCAACGAGATCGAAGGTATCTCGCGCGTGACGTATGACGTGTCGAGCAAGCCGCCGGCGACGATTGAGTGGGAATGATGGGACGTCCGGCATTGTCCGGCACGATCTAGCAAGAAATGCCCTGGAGCCCGCGTAATTGCGGGCTTTTGGCTTTTTGGGTCTGGCAAATTCTGGCAGCTTTGTGCATCGCCAAGCACCTTGTGTCTTTTCGCTGACGGATTACCGGCGGCCTTCGCAAACGGGTGATTCGCCGATGCGGCCTTCCTTGCAAAGGTCAATGTTATCTGTGCGCTTGAAACCTGCGTCTTTCATGCAATAAAACCGCGTGAGCACCTGGTCAATCGGGGTTCTGTCGCCCGTCCCTATCAGGTTGGTATAGCCGCATGCGGTCATGGCGTGTTTGACGCCCTCTTCAGACACCCCGATCTTCTTCCAATTGGTAAATTCCGGCGGCGGTGGTTGAAAGCCTCTGCCGGTGCAGCCGATCAATAGCAACGCGTACATACTCGACACCAGGCTCTTCCTGAACATCGTATTCTCTCCCTTGGTTTGACTCGGATAATGTGTACGGCGTCTGCGCAACAGTTAATGCAGTCACTACGAAGAAGGTTTTTCGTGAAGGGTATTTTTCGTGGTGTCAGTGGGTTTCACGGCTTACGCTTACCGCCGCGCTATATCCGAAAAGTAAAACTTATCCAACGTATGCCGCGACTCGGTGTACTCGAACTGCCTTCCATCCTGCAAAAACGTCTGGTTACTCACCACAATCACATGGCTTTGCCCCTCCAGATCCAGATGCGCCTGGTCGTCCTTGCTGCGTGGCAGGGCTTCGATGGTGCGTTGCGCGTAGCTGATCTGCAGCTGCAGCGTTTGCTCGATAAACGCGTAGATCGACTGCTCGGCGATGTCGCGGTCCAGGCCGGGAATCAGGTCGCTGATGAAGTGGTTGATGTCCAGAATCACGCGTTTGCCACCGATGCGGCGCACCCGTTTGACGCGCGTGATCAGGGTGCCGGGTTCGGCCTCGATGTGTTGCAGCAGTGAGCCTTCCAACGGGATCTGGGTGAACTCGACCACGTCGGTACGTACATCATCGCCCAGGTCAGCGTGGGTTTCGTGGAAGCTGACGATGCCGCCCAGTTGGAACTCGATCGGGTTGGGCGACAACACAAAGGTGCCCTTGCCGTGGATCTTTTGCGCAAAGCCACGTTCCTGCAACTGCTCGATGGCGCGCCGCACGGTGCCACGGCTGGCCTGGTAGGCGTCCATCAGTTCGGTTTCGGAGGGAAGGCGCGTACCGCGTTGCAGGCGCTCGGTGGTGATGCTGGCAAGCAGATCCGTATAGATCTGGTTGTATTTGCTCATGGGATGGCTCTTGCCCGGCGTTATGAAGGTGGACTGCGCGTTCAAGGCAGGAACCTTAGTGGCAGAGGTTGGGTTTGTCCATTGGACACCCGTGCCCGTAGGTGAAAAACCTGACGGAAAGATCGTATGAATAAACAAAAGTGTAACTCGTACAGACGAGTTGTTGATTTAACTCGTACAGACGAGTACTTTTCCCTCCTCGGCGTGCTGCCAACGACTGCCACCCATAAAAACAATCACAGTGGAAAACGAGCATGAGCCACGACTATTCAACGATTGCCCGCGAGATCCTCGACAACCTCGGAGGCCGCGAAAACCTTGAGCAGGCTGCCCATTGCG
Source organism: Pseudomonas sp. MF6767 (assembly GCF_016405475.1). Lineage (NCBI taxonomy): Bacteria > Pseudomonadati > Pseudomonadota > Gammaproteobacteria > Pseudomonadales > Pseudomonadaceae > Pseudomonas > Pseudomonas sp. MF6767. The sequence continues at coordinate 103,373 of NZ_JAEKCY010000011.1, forward strand.
TGACCCGCCTGCGCCTGGCGCTCAAGGACCCCAGCCTGGTCAACAGCAGTGCCCTGAACCAGGTCGATCTGGTCAAGGGTTCGTTCTTTACCGGCGGCCTGTTCCAGGTGGTGATCGGTCCCGGCGAAGTGGAGAAGGTCTACGCCGCCCTGCGCGAACTGACCGGCCTTGCCGCTTCGACCATTGCCGACGTCAAGAAAGCCGGCGGCGACAAGGCCAACCCCATGCAGCGCCTGGTGCGGGTGTTCTCCGATGTGTTCATGCCGATCCTGCCCGCGCTGATCATTGCCGGCCTGTTGATGGGCGTGAACAACCTGATGGGCGCCAAGGGCATGTTCATCGAAGGCCAGACGCTGCTGGAGGCCTACCCGAATCTGGATGGCCTGTGGAGCCTGATCAACCTGATGGCCAACACCTCCTTCGTGTTCCTGCCGGCACTGGTGGGCTGGTCGGCGGCCAAGCGGTTCGGCGGTAGTGAAATCCTCGGCATCGTGCTGGGCCTGATGCTGGTGCACCCGGACCTGCTCAACGCCTGGAACTACGGCAAGGCGGTAGCCGGCCTCGACGGCCAGAGCCTGCCGTACTTCGATATCTTCGGCTGGTTCCAGATCGAGAAGGTGGGTTACCAGGGGCAGATCCTGCCAATCCTGATGGCGGCCTTTGTCATGAGCGTGATCGAGAAGTGGCTGAGGGCGCGGGTGCCGAATGCCATTCAACTGCTGGTGGTGCCGATCACCACCATCGTGGTCACTGGTGTGCTGGCCCTGGCAATCATCGGCCCGGTGACGCGTCACCTCGGCATCCTGATTACCGAAGGCCTGGTCACCCTGTTTGAAATCGCACCTATGATCGGCGGCGCGATTTTCGGCCTGCTCTATGCGCCGCTGGTGATCACCGGTATGCACCACATGTTCCTGGCCGTCGACCTGCAGCTTATTTCCACCCAGGGCGGCACCTTTATCTGGCCGATGATCGTCATGTCCAACCTGGCCCAGGGCAGCGCCGCGCTCGGGGTGTTCTACATGACTCGCAATGCGCGGGACAAAAGCATGGCCTCGACCTCGGCCATTTCAGCTTACTTCGGCATCACTGAGCCGGCGATGTTCGGGGTGAACCTGCGTTTCAAATTCCCGTTCTATGCCGCTCTGCTGGGCTCGGCGCTGGGCAGCATTTTCCTGTCGTTGAACAAGGTGCAGGCCTCGGCCATCGGCGTCGGTGGGCTACCCGGGTTTATCTCGATCGTACCGAGCGCCATTCCGATGTTCGTGATTGGCATGGTCGTGGCGATGGTCGTGCCGTTTGCGCTGACGTGCATGTTGAGCATGAAGATCGTTCGGCCTGGTTACCGGGTCGCCTGAAGATCGCTATCGCAGGCAAGCCAGCTCCCACAGTGATGTGTGAACACATTCAAATGTGGGAGCTGGCTTGCCTGCGATGAGGCCGGAAGGGCCAACACCCAACTCTACTGAAGGAATCCACCATGCAAACCTGGCAACACTCGGTGATCTACCAGATCTACCCCAAAAGCTTCCACAGCCACGCGGGTAACGCCACCGGTGACCTGCTGGGCATCGTGGACAAACTCGACTACCTCAAGTGGCTGGGCGTGGATTGCCTGTGGGTTACTCCGTTCCTGCGCTCGCCCCAGCGCGACAACGGCTACGACATCAGCGACTACTACGCCATCGACCCCAGCTACGGCACTATGGCCGACTGCGACCTGCTGATCAGCGAAGCCGCCAAGCGTGGTATCAAGCTGATGCTCGACATCGTGGTCAACCACACCTCCATCGAACACGAATGGTTCCAGCAGGCGCGCAGCAGCCTCGACAATCCCTATCGTGACTTCTACATCTGGCGTGACCAGCCGAACAACTGGGAATCCAAGTTCGGCGGCTCGGCCTGGGAATACGAAGCGCAGACTGGCCAGTACTACCTGCATCTGTTCGACCATACCCAGGCCGACCTCAATTGGGATAACCCCAAGGTACGCGCCGAAGTGTTCAAGATGATGCGCTTCTGGCGCGACAAAGGCGTGGGCGGCTTCCGCCTGGATGTGATCAACCTGATCTCCAAGCCCGCCGATTTCCCCGAAGACAACAGCGACGGTCGCCGTTTCTACACCGACGGCCCGAACGTGCACCAATACCTGCAGCAAATGCACCGCGAGGTCTTTGAAGGCCATGACCTGATCAACGTGGGCGAGATGTCATCCACCCGCCTGGAACACTGCATTCGCTACTCGAATCCAGCGTCGAAAGAGCTGTCGATGACCTTCAATTTCCATCACCTGAAAGTCGATTATCCGAACCTGCAGAAGTGGGTGAAGGCCGATTTCGATTTCCTGCAACTCAAGCAGATTTTCTCCGACTGGCAGGTGGGCATGCAGGCCGGTGGCGGCTGGAACGCGTTGTTCTGGTGTAACCACGACCAGCCACGGGTGGTCTCGCGCTTTGGTGACGACGGCGAATACCGCGTGGTCTCGGCCAAGATGCTCGCCACGGCGCTGCACTTTCTGCAGGGCACGCCATATGTGTATCAGGGCGAAGAGCTGGGCATGACCAACCCCGGCTTCGACAGCATTTCGCAATACCGCGATGTGGAAACCCTGAACATCTTCCGCCTCAAGCGCGACGCGGGAGAGTCCGAAGCTTCGAGCATGGCGGCGATCATGCAGAAGTCCCGCGATAACGGGCGTACGCCCATGCAGTGGAGCACCGAAGCGAACGCCGGGTTCAGCCGCGGTGAACCCTGGATCGGCATTCCCGCGAATGCTGCGCAGATCAATGTCAACAGCCAGATGGATGACCCGGATTCGGTGCTGCATCACTACCGCAGGCTGATCGACCTGCGCCGTCGCGAGCCGCTGATACAGCAAGGCGTTTACCGTGCGTTGCTGCAAGACCATCTCCAGGTCTGGGCGTACCTGCGTGAAGGTCATGGCGAGCGCCTGTTGGTACTCAACAACTTCTATGGATCGTCGTGCGAGATCCAACTGCCCGAAGGCGTGATCAACGCCGCAAACGAGCAACGCCTTCTGATCAGCAACTACCCCGATTGCCCGCTGCGCACGAGCACGATGGTGCTACGCCCTTATGAATCCTTCGTGCTGCACCTGACTGGTTGAAATGCCCCCTGTAGGAGCGAGCTTGCTCGCGAAGATCGCCAACGCTAACGCGCCCCTCCAGGTGTTGCGTGGAGGTTGCAAATTCTTCGCGAGCAAGCTCGCTCCTACAGGTGATCGCGTCACGCAAGACAGCAAGAAAAAACAATAAAAATAAAAGGAGCACTTCATGAAAACAACAATAAAACTGGGCCTTATTGCTTCCTGCCTCACGGTGCCTTTCGGCGCCCAAGCCCTGGAATTTGCCGGGTATTTGCGCAGCGGCGCGGGCACGTCAACGGGCAGCGGCAAGCAGCAATGTTTCCAACTGCCGGGTGCGCAAACCAAGTACCGCTTGGGCAACGAATGCGAGCAGTACGCCGAGCTGGAACTGCGTCAGGATTTGCTGACCCTCGATGACGGTTCGGTGTTCAGCGTCGATGCCATGGCTTCCCTCTATAACAAGTACGACCGTGCCCTGAAGTTCCAGGGTGAAAACAATGGCTCGGCGCGCATGCCGCAGATGTATGCGCAATGGTCCAACCTGCCCAGTCTCAATGGCGGTTCGCTGTGGGCCGGGCGGCGTTACTACAAACGTAACGACATCCATATTTCCGACTTCTACTACTGGAACCAGAGCGCCACCGGTGGCGGGATCGAGGACGTGTTGATCGGCGGCTTGAAATACAGCTACGCCCTGTCGCGCAAGGACAACCTGTACCAGAAGGAGTACGCCACCCGTCACGACTTCAACGTCGCAGGTTTCAAGACCAACCCCGGTGGCGAACTGGAACTTGGCTTGAGCTACATCGCCAAGGCCGGTGGGCGTGACACCAACAGTGGCTGGGCGCTGACGGCGCAGCATGTACAAGCGGCCTTCCTGGGTGGCAAGAACAAGTTTGCCCTGCAGTACGGCGAAGGCCCCGGCACCGGTCTGGGTTACACCGGCAATACCACGTTGGACAAAAGCAGCAAAAGTTACCGCGCCGTGGAGTTCTTTGATTGGCAAGTGACCCCGCGTTTCGGCGGGCAAGTCGAGGCGGTGTACCAGAAAGATGTGCGCCCAGGGCGTCAGGACCAGAACTGGATGTCGCTCGGTGTGCGTCCTGCGTATGCGCTCAGCGAGCAATTCAAACTGGTCACTGAGCTGGGGCACGATCAGGTCGAGGCCACCGGCGGTACGCGCAAATTGAGCAAATTTACCTTCGCCCCGACCTGGTCGCCCAAAGGTCCTGAGTTCTGGGCGCGGCCGGAAGTGCGGTTGTATTACACCTATGCGTCCTGGAACAAAGCGGCCAAGCGTGCGGCCAATGAGCTGGCGGCGGGCTCGGCGTTGTCCGACACCGGCGCCTATGGCACGGCGCGGCATGGGTCGAACGTCGGTGTGCAGGTCGAATATTGGTGGAAGTAAGCCGGGCTCGTGTGGGAGCGGGCTTGCTGTGGCGAGGGAGCTTGCTCCCGCTCGACTGCGCAGCAGTCGCAGGCTTTTGGGGGCGCTTCGCACCCCAGCGCAAGCAAGCTTGCTCGCCACAGCAAGCCCGCTCCCACCTTTGATCTTCGTCATCCTCATCCTTGCATCGACTCAATGATTTTTAAAGAACAACACAAACAGGTGAAGTCATGACCACATCTCAACCCCTGGAACTGCTGGCACCCTTGTCCGGGGGTTTGCTGGCGCTGGATCAGGTCCCCGACCCGGTATTTTCCGGCCGCGTGATTGGCGATGGCCTGTGCATCGACCCCACCTCGCAGACCCTCTGCGCGCCGTTGGCCGGGGTGATCAGCAATATTCAGGACAGCGGACACGCCGTCAGTGTCACCGCCGATAACGGAGTGCAGGTGCTGCTGCATATTGGCCTGGACACCGTGAACCTGGCAGGCCAGGGCTTCACCCGGCTGGTCGAGGAGGGCCAGCGGGTGGAGGCCGGGCAGCCGCTGATCGAGTTCGATGCCGATTATGTGGCGCTCAATGCACGTAGCCTGCTGACCTTGATGCTCATTGTGAGCGGCGAGCCGTTTGTGCCATTGGTGGCCGGTCAGGCGCTGGTGGAGTCCGGCCAGCCTCTGGTGCAGGTCTCACCGGGGCCGATGCCCGCTGAGGTGGACGAGGAAGAGGGCAATGCGCTGTTTTCCAAGCCAGTGACATTGCCCAATGCCAGCGGCCTGCACGCCCGCCCTGCGGCGGTCTTTGCCCAGGCGGCGAAGGGGTTCAGTTCCAGCATTTTCCTGCACAAGCAAACCCTGAGCGCCAATGCCAAGTCGCTTGTGGCGATCATGGCGCTGCAGACCTCCCAGGGCGACAGCGTGCAAGTGAGCGCGGCGGGGGAAGATGCCGAGGCGGCAATCCAGGCGCTGGTGGCGTTGCTGCTCGACGGCTGTGGCGAGACGCTGCCGGTAGCGGTCGAGGCGATCAACGAGCCCGCCACGCCTGCGTCTTCTGCGTCCGTGTTGCGAGGCGTCTGCGCGTCGCCGGGCTCGGCGTTCGGCCAGGTTGTCCAAGTGGCTGAACCGGCGCTTGAGATTCCCGAAGCCGGTGCCGGAGAAACCTTCGAACGTACCGCATTGGCCCGTGGCCTGCGGGCGGCAAACGAGGCGCTGCAAGCGTTGCAGGCCAAGGCGGCCGGCAGTGCCCAGGCCGAGATCTTCCGCGCCCACCAGGAACTGCTCGAAGACCCGACCCTGCTTGAACAAGCCCATAGCCTGCTGGCCGAAGGCAAGAGCGCGGCCTTTGCCTGGAATACGGCCACGGTGGCGACCGCCAGGCTCTTCGAAGGCTTGGGTAAAACGCTGCTGGCTGAGCGTGCGGCGGATTTGGCCGACGTCGGCCAGCGCGTGCTCAAGTTGATCCTGGGGGTGCCGGAGCGTTCCATGGAGCTGCCGGAGTGCGCCATTCTGGTCGCCGAACAATTGACCCCCTCACAAACCGCCGGCCTGGATACCAGCAAAGTGCTGGGCTTCGTCACGGTCGCCGGTGGCGCTACCAGCCACGTGGCCATCCTCGCCCGGGCCCTCGGCCTGCCATCCCTTTGCGGCGTACCCAGTCAAGTATTGGCCTTGGCCAACGGCAAGCGGGTACTGCTCAACGCCGACAAAGGCGAGCTGCAGCTGGAGCCGAACCTGGCTGAAATCGAGCAACTGCAGGCGGTTCGTCAACAGCAAAAGCTACGGCTGCAGCGTGAAGTGGCACAGGCCTCACAGGCGGCGGTCACCCGCGACGGTCACCACGTCGAGGTCACAGCCAACGTCGCCTCATTGCAGGAAGTGGAACAGTCACTGACCCTGGGCGCTGAAGGCGTGGGTCTGCTGCGTTCGGAGTTCCTCTACCTGGAACGCAACCGTGCCCCGAGCGCAGAGGAGCAGGCCGACACCTACAGCGCCATCGCCCGCGCCCTCGGCCCCGAGCGTAATCTGGTGGTACGTACCCTGGATGTGGGCGGCGATAAACCCTTGGCCTATGTGCCGATGGAAAGCGAGACCAACCCATTCCTTGGCCTGCGCGGTATCCGCCTGTGCCTGGAACGCCCCGAACTGCTGCGTGAACAGTTGCGTGCGATTCTTGCCAGTGCAGGCTTGGCGCGGCTGCATATCATGTTGCCGATGGTCAGCCTGCTGTCGGAGCTGCATCTGGCGCGCAAGATGCTCGAAGAAGAGGCGCTGGCCCTCGGGCTGGCCGAGTTACCAAAGCTGGGCATCATGATCGAAGTCCCCAGCGCAGCGCTGATGGCGGATGTGTTTGCGCCCTATGTGGATTTCTTCTCCATCGGCACCAACGACCTGACCCAGTACACCCTGGCCATGGACCGCGACCATCCGCGCCTGGCCAGCCAGGCCGACAGTTTTCACCCGGCCGTCCTGCGCCTGATCGACATCACCGTCAAGGCGGCCCATGCCCATGGCAAGTGGGTGGGCGTATGTGGTGCGCTGGCGTCCGAAACCCTTGCTGTGCCGGCGTTGATCGGCCTGGGTGTGGATGAGCTGTCGGTCAGCGTGCCGCTGATCCCCACCATCAAGGCCACCGTGCGCGAACTGGACCTGCACGACTGCCAGATCATTGCCCGCCAAGTGCTGGGCCTGGAAGAAGCCGACCAAGTGCGCGAGGCCCTGCGCCTGTACCACGCGGCCACCGTTGAAACCTCACCTGTCGTGGAGCACTGAGCATGTTCGAGAAATTGCAGCGGGCGTTCTGGAAAGCCCTGACGCCTGATTTGGTGGCCGAGACGGTCGCACCGACGACGCCGAGCCTGTTGTCGGCCGATGTGGTGAGTGCATTGGGCGGGGAGGGGAACGTCACGTCACAGCAGCGCGTGGCACTCACGCGGGTGCGCGTGCAATTGAAGGAGGTGGGTGGGTTGGATGAGTCGGCGTTGAAGGCTGCCGGTATACCCGCAGTGATGGTACTGCCGGGCGGCGTGCTCCATCTGCTCACCGGCCTATAAGGCGACGATGATCAGATGTGGGAGCTGGGCTTGCCCGCGATAGCGGTGTGTCAGGCGCCGACTACCTCGACTGTCAGGCCGCCATCGCGGGCAAGCCCGGCTCCCACAGAGATTTGCTGTGTGCGGGCTGTCGTGATCAGAGTTGCGGGGTGTCTTGCGGTGGCTTGGTCTTGTCCACGCCCGGCACATGCAGGTTGCCTTCCACCACCTGGTTACCCTCCAGCTGCGGCTGGGTCACCCAGGTGAGGATGTCGTAGTAACGCCGGATGTTGGCCACAAAATGCACCGGCTCGCCGCCGCGGGCGTAGCCGTAGCGGGTCTTGCTGTACCACTGCTTCTGCGACAGGCGTGGCAGCATCTTCTTCACGTCCAGCCACTTGTTCGGGTTCAGGCCTTCTTTCTTCGCCAGGAGGCGCGCGTCGTCCAGGTGGCCGGTGCCTACGTTGTAGGCGGCGAGGGCGAACCAGGTGCGGTCGGGTTCGGCGATCTTGTCGTCCAGCTCATCCTTGATCCGGGCCAGGTACTTGGCGCCGCCCATGATGCTCTGCTTGGGGTCAAGGCGGTTGGACACGCCCATGGCTTGCGCGGTGTTCTGGGTCAGCATCATCAGGCCGCGCACGCCGGTCTTGGACGTGACCGTGGGTTGCCACAGCGATTCCTGATAACCAATGGCTGCCAGTAAACGCCAATCGACTTTCTCGGCCTTGGCATAGGCGCGAAAGTGTTTCTCGTACTTGGGCAGGCGTTGTTGCAAGTGCTGGGCAAAGGTGTAGGCGCCGACATAGCCGAGGACATCGACGTGCCCGTAGTAGCGGTCCTTCAGGCGTTGCAAAGTGCCATTCTTCTCGACCTTGTCCAGGTAACTGTTGATCTCGTTGAGCAGGCTGTTGTCGTCGCCTGCTGCCACGGCCCAGCTTTGATTGCTGGCATTGCCGAGGTCGAAGGCCACGCGCACGTTGGGGAAGTACACCTGGTTCATGGCCACTTCGTTGGAGTCCACCAGGGTCAGGTCGATTTGCCCTTCGTCGACCATGCGCAGCAAATCCACCACTTCAACGGCGTCGGATTCTTCGTACTCGATGGCCGGGTTCTGTTTTTTCAGCGCCGCCAGTTGCTCGGCGTGGGTGCTGCCCTTGAGCACCATGATCTTCTTGCCCACCAGGTCGGCGGCGTTGGTGGGGCGCGATTGGCCGTTGCGGTAGATAATCTGTGGGGTGACTTCAAGGTACGGGTGGGAGAAGCGCACCTGCTGCTGGCGCTGGTCGCTGCTCACCAGGCCGGCGGCGGCGAGTACCGGGCCGTTGGGTTTGCCCAGCCGGCTGAACAGGTCGTCGAGGTTGTCGGCCGTCTCGATTTCCAGCTTCACCCCCAGGTCGTCGGCAAAGCGCTTGACCAGTTCGTATTCGAAGCCGGTTTCACCGTTGCGATCCTGGAAATACGTAGCGGGACTGTTGCGAGTGACCACCCGCAATACGCCATCCTCCTTGATTCGCTCCAGTGTGCTGGGTTTATCAACACAGGCACTGAGCATCAGGAAGAGCAAGGTGGCGATGAGCCATTTGGCGCATCGCAGGCGCGAAACAGTTGGGAAGAACATCTGCGCAGTATACGCAAACGGCTCACGGCGCCATATCTCGACAGCGGCGCACTTGTCTGCTAGCCAGCGTAAAACTGTGCTGCAGCCCGCAGAAACGGGGCTTGGCGAGCGATTGTGACGGTTAAAATAACTGCGCCCAATACCCTGGATAACGCCGTAACTGCAGGCAAAGCGTGCCAACTGACGTTCGGCGGCGGCCACCGGTAGCGTTTCGGGTGCCGTTGGCGAAGGTTTACGCTAGAATGCACGGCCTCAAAGCACACCCCTTCCCGAGGCTGTCCCGAAGATGTTGATCCTGCGCGGCGCTCCTGCCCTTTCTGCCTTTCGCCACAGCAAACTCCTTGAGCAACTGAGCCAGAAGGTTCCAGCTGTTACAGGCCTGTACGCTGAATTTGCTCACTTCGCCGACGTAACCGGCGTCTTGACCGCCGACGAACAGCAAGTGCTGGCACGCCTTCTGAAGTACGGCCCAAGCGTTCCCGTTCAAGAGCCGACTGGCCGCTTGTTCCTGGTTCTGCCACGGTTCGGCACCATCTCGCCCTGGTCGAGCAAGGCCAGCGACATCGCCCGCAACTGCGGCCTGGATAAAATCCAGCGCCTGGAGCGTGGGATCGCCTTCTACGTCGCCGGGCAGTTCAGCGACGCCGAGGCCGAGCTGATCGCCAGCAGCCTGCACGACCGCATGACCCAGATCATCGTCAGCCAGCTGGAACAGGCTGCCGGCCTGTTCAGCCACGCCGAACCCAAGCCGCTCACCGCGATTGACGTGCTGGGCGGTGGCCGCGCCGCCCTCGAGAAGGCCAACACCGAGCTGGGTCTAGCCCTGGCCGAAGACGAGATCGACTATCTGGTCAACGCCTTCACCGGCTTGAAGCGCAACCCCCACGACATCGAACTGATGATGTTCGCCCAGGCCAACTCCGAGCACTGCCGTCACAAGATCTTCAACGCCAGTTGGGACATCGACGGCCAAAGCCAGGAAAAAAGCCTGTTCGGCATGATCAAGAACACCTACGTGATGCACAGCGAAGGCGTTTTGTCGGCTTATAAGGACAACGCCTCGGTGATCGTCGGCTCCGTCGCCGGTCGCTTCTTCCCGGACCCGGAAACCCGCCAGTACGGCGCGGTGCAGGAGCCGGTGCACATCCTGATGAAGGTTGAAACCCACAACCACCCGACCGCGATTGCCCCGTTCCCGGGCGCAGCCACCGGTTCGGGCGGCGAAATCCGTGACGAAGGCGCCACCGGCCGTGGTGCCAAGCCCAAGGCGGGCCTTACCGGTTTCACCGTGTCCAACCTGCAGATCCCGGGCTTCGAACAGCCGTGGGAAGTGCCGTACGGCAAGCCTGAGCGCATCGTCACCGCGCTGGACATCATGATCGAAGGCCCGCTGGGCGGCGCCGCGTTCAACAACGAATTCGGGCGCCCGGCGCTCACCGGTTACTTCCGGACCTTCGAGCAGTCCATCACCACCCCGCGTGGCGATGAAGTGCGCGGCTACCACAAGCCGATCATGTTGGCTGGCGGTATGGGCAACATCCGTGAAGAACACGTCAAGAAAGGCGAGATTCTGGTCGGCTCCAAGCTGATCGTGCTCGGCGGCCCGGCGATGCTGATCGGCCTGGGCGGCGGTGCGGCCTCTTCCATGGCCACCGGCACCAGCTCGGCCGACCTGGACTTCGCTTCCGTACAGCGCGAAAACCCTGAGATGGAGCGCCGCTGCCAGGAAGTCATCGACCGTTGCTGGCAGTTGGGTGACAAGAACCCGATCAGCTTCATCCACGACGTCGGCGCCGGTGGTTTGTCCAACGCCTTCCCGGAACTGGTCAACGATGGCGACCGTGGTGGCCGTTTCGAACTGCGCAACATTCCAAACGACGAGCCGGGCATGGCCCCGCACGAAATCTGGAGCAACGAATCCCAGGAACGCTACGTACTGGCTGTTGGCCCTGAAGACTTCGCACGCTTCCAGGCCATCTGCGAACGCGAGCGTTGCCCGTTTGCCGTGGTCGGCGAAGCCACTGCCGAGCCGCAGTTGACGGTTACAGATAGCCACTTCGGCAACAGCCCGGTGGACATGCCGTTGGAAGTGCTGCTGGGCAAAGCCCCGCGCATGCACCGTTCGGCGGTACGTGAAAGCGAGCTGGGCGATGATTTCGACCCAAGCACGCTGGACCTGGCCAACAGCATCGAACGCGTGCTGCACCACCCGGCCGTGGCGAGCAAAAGCTTTTTGATCACCATCGGCGACCGCACCATCACCGGCCTGGTTGCCCGTGACCAAATGGTCGGTCCATGGCAGGTGCCGGTGGCCGACGTTGCCGTCACCGCCACCAGCTTCGACGTGTACACCGGTGAAGCCATGGCCATGGGCGAGCGCACACCGCTGGCCCTGCTGGACGCTCCGGCGTCGGGCCGCATGGCCATTGGTGAAACCCTCACCAACATTGCGGCCTCGCGTATCGGCAAGCTGTCCGACATCAAGTTGTCGGCCAACTGGATGTCCGCTGCCGGCCACCCAGGTGAAGATGCGCGCCTGTACGACACGGTCAAAGCTGTCGGCATGGAGCTGTGCCCGGAACTGGGTATCACCATTCCGGTGGGCAAGGACTCCATGTCCATGGCCACCCGCTGGAACGAAGACGGCACCGACAAGAGCGTCACTTCGCCGCTGTCGCTGATCGTCACCGGTTTTGCGCCGGTCACTGACATCCGCCAGACCCTGACCCCGCAACTGCGCATGGACAAGGGCACCACCGACCTGATCCTGATCGACCTGGGCCGTGGTCAGAACCGCATGGGCGCTTCGATCCTGGCGCAAACCCACGGCAAGCTCGGCAAGCAGGCCCCGGACGTCGATGACGCCGAAGACCTCAAAGCCTTCTTCGCCGTGATCCAGGGCCTGAACGCCGACGGCCACCTGTTGGCTTACCACGACCGTTCCGACGGTGGTTTGCTGACCAGTGTTGTCGAAATGGCCTTCGCCGGTCACTGCGGCCTGAACATCGTGCTCGACAGCGTTGCCGAGGATGCTGCCGAAATCAACGGCATCCTGTTCAACGAAGAGTTGGGTGCTGTGATTCAGGTGCGTCAGGACGCTACCCCAGACGTGCTCGCGCAGTTCAGCGCCGCTGGCCTGGCCGAGTGCGTGGCGGTGATTGGCCAGCCGATCAACAACGGCGAAGTCAATATCTCCTTCAACGGCGACACGGTCTTTACCGGTCAGCGCCGCTTGCTGCAACGCCAGTGGGCCGAGACCAGCTACCAGATCCAGCGTCTGCGCGACAACGCCGACTGCGCCGAGCAGGAATTCGACGTGATCCTGGAAGAAGACAACCCGGGCCTGAGCACCATGCTCAGCTTCGACGTCAACCAGGACATCGCCGCGCCTTACATCAAGAAGGGCATTCGCCCACAGGTTGCCGTACTGCGTGAGCAGGGCGTCAACGGCCAGGTGGAAATGGCAGCAGCGTTCGACCGCGCCGGCTTCAATGCGATCGACGTGCACATGAGCGACATCCTCGCCGGTCGCGTTGACCTCAACGAGTTCAAAGGCCTGGTTGCCTGCGGTGGTTTCTCCTACGGCGACGTGCTGGGTGCCGGTGAAGGCTGGGCCAAGTCGGCCCTGTTCAACAGCCGTGCCCGCGACGCGTTCCAGGGCTTCTTCGAACGCAACGACAGCTTCACCCTGGGTGTGTGCAACGGTTGCCAGATGATGTCCAACCTCAGCGAACTGATCCCGGGCAGCGAGTTCTGGCCGCACTTTGTGCGTAACCGTTCCGAGCAGTTCGAAGCCCGTGTCGCCATGGTGCAGGTGCAGGAGTCCAACTCGATCTTCCTGCAGGGCATGGCCGGTTCGCGCATGCCAATCGCCATCGCCCACGGTGAAGGCCACGCCGAATTCAGCAGCGAAGAAGCGCTGCTTGAAGCCGACCTGTCCGGCACTGTAGCCCTGCGTTTCGTCGACAACCACGGCAAGGTCACCGAAAGCTACCCGGCCAACCCGAACGGCTCGCCACGCGGGATCACCGGCCTTACCAGCCGCGACGGTCGCGTGACCATCATGATGCCGCACCCGGAACGCGTATTCCGCGCCGTGCAAAACTCGTGGCGCCCGGAAGAGTGGAGCGAAGACGGCGCCTGGATGCGCATGTTCCGCAACGCTCGCGTGTGGGTGAACTAAGGCCGTGTACAAGCTCGCCTTCTTCGTGCCCGACAGCCATGTGGAGACGGTAAAAACCGCCGTCTTCGCAGCCGGCGGCGGGCGCATCGGCGACTACGACAGCTGCGCCTGGCAAGTGCTGGGCCAGGGCCAATTCCGCGCGTTGGACGGCAGTCAGCCGTTTATCGGGCAGGTGGGCCAGGTTGAAGTGGTTGAAGAGTGGAAGGTTGAGTTGGTGGTGGCAGATGAATTGATCGTGGCCGCTGTGGCTGCTTTGAAACTCAGTCACCCGTATGAGACTCCGGCGTATGAGGTGTGGCAGTTGGCGGATTTTTGATTCGTGGGCTGTATAAACAAGAAACCCGCTGGGCCCGTTTGGTCAGCGGGTTTTTTGTTGGTTTTAAGTGCCAATCGCAGGCAAGCCAGCTCCCACATTTGACCCCGTTGTCAGACCGTACATCAATCCCATGTGGGAGCTGGCTTGCCTGCGATGGCGTCGGCGCAAGCGCCTCAGAACTTTCCGACAAGCCTTTCAGGTTGTCCGTCGGAACTCGCACAACTAACCTTCTCGAGTCGCTGCCAATTCAGTGACCGGGACTGCAAGCCTGAAAAGTCACTAGGAGCCTATTCCATATGGAGTTTAATGATGATCAGCGACAACTTGCTAACTGGTTCAATCTCATCTCAAGCCGAGTCCCGCCAAGCTGGTGATTCACCGTCCGACCAGATCTTCACCGTACTACCCAGTCTGAACACCGAAACCCTGCTCGCCAATGCCTCCCAAGACCTGGCATCCGTACAGGCACTGGCGGGTAATCTGGCTTTTGAAATCGACGGCCCGCACCGTGATGCGGTGCTGGGGATTCATCGGATGGTAGAGGGTATTCAGTTGATGGTGGATCGAGTACTGGATCTACACGAAGTACCCACCAGTAACTGAATACACCACACTCTGTGGCGAGGGAGCTTGCTCCCGCTGGAGTGCGAAGCGCTCCCAGGATTTTTGGGACCGCTGCGCAGCCCAGCGGGAGCAAGCTCCCTCGCCACAGGGGAAATCAGGCGTTGATCCGGCGAGTCACCAACCGCTCCAACGCTTCACCCAACCCCGACGCCTTGTCACCCATCAACAGGTGCCAAACACCGCTCTCAAGCTGACTCACACCCTGGCAACCGAGCGCAGTGAGCTGAGCCTCAGACAACCGCGAATCATCCCCCAATTCCACCCGCAGCCGGGTCATCGCCACCGCTTCCAGATGCCGTACATTCCCCCGGCCACCCAGCGCATTCAGCCATTTCTCGGCCTCCTGCACATTCACCGTCACCGGCTTATCCACAGGCGCAACCGCTGCAGGCTTTGCGGCAACAAACCCCGGCATCGCCAAGCGGATTTCATCAGCAATGCTATCGGCCATCGGCCCGACCACCACCTGCAAACTCCCACCATTCCCCGGCCGCACCACAGCCATGGCACCCAGCGCTTTCAACTCTGCATCCACCGCCTTGTTGCGATCCACCATGTCCAAGCGAAGCCGCGTGGTACAAGCACCCACACTCAGCAAGTTCTCGGCGCCTCCCAACGCCTGGATATAAGCCGTCGCACGCTGGTTATCACTCATCGCTTCAGCCTGCACCACCTGGATGTCTTCACGGCCCGGCGTCTTCAGGTTGAAGCGGCGGATGCAGTAGCTGAACACCGTGTAGTAGATCACCGAGTAGGCCAGGCCTACCGGTACCACCAACCAGCCATTGGTGGACTTGCCCCAGCCCAGCACCATGTCGATAAACCCACCGGAGAAGGTAAAGCCCAGGTGGATATTCAGCAGGTCGGTGACCGCCATCGACAGGCCGGTGAGCAGCGCGTGAATCAGGTACAGGAAGGGCGCCAGGAACATGAAGGCAAATTCAATCGGCTCGGTCACCCCGGTGAGGAACGAGGTCAGCGCCATCGACAGGAAGATCCCGCCCATCACTTTGCGCCGCTCAGGCAAAGCATTGCGGTACATCGCCAGACACGCCGCGGGCAGTCCGAACAGCATCACCGGGAACATGCCGGTCATGAACTGGCCGCCTTTGGGGTCGCCGGCAAAGTAGCGGGTCAGGTCGCCCGTGACCACCGCGCCGGTTACCGGGTCGGTGAAGCTGCCGAACACGAACCACGCCATATTGTTGAGGATGTGATGCAAGCCAGTGACGATCAGCAGGCGGTTGAACACGCCAAACACGAACGCACCGAGGCTGCCGCTTTCCATCAACAGCACGCCGAAGCTGTTGATGCCGTGCTGGATCGGGGGCCAGATCAGGCCGAAAATCACGCCCAGGCCCACCGCGCTGAACCCGGTGACAATCGGCACAAACCGCCGCCCACCGAAGAACGCCAGGTACTCCGGCAACTTGATGTCCTTGAAGCGGTTGTACAGCCCACCGGCCATCAAGCCGCTGGCGATACCGGCGAGCATGCCCATGTTGATGGTGGTGTCCATCACCTTGAGCGTGGAGATCATCACCAGGTAACCAATCGCCCCGGCCAGGCCCGCAGTGCCGTTGTTGTCACGGGCAAAACCCACGGCAATGCCGATGGAGAAGATCAGCGCCAGGTTGGCGAAGATCGCCTGGCCAGCGTCGTGCATCACCGCGATGTTGAGCAAGTCGGTGTCGCCCAGGCGCAGCAGCAGGCCGGCGATCGGCAGGATCGCGATCGGCAGCATCAAGGCGCGGCCCAGGCGTTGCAGGCCTTCGATAAAGTGTTGGTACATGGCGTGTCTCCCTATTCTTGTTGTTTTCAGCTCAGCGGCCAGTGGTGTTGACAGGCTTGGCGAACGGCCTTGGCGCTGCTCAGGTTGAGCAGTTCCTGGCTCAGCTGCCGGCATTGCGCCGCGTCCAGATGGCGAACGCGGTCCTTGATCTCTCCGACCTGCGGCGGGCTCACCGACAGCTCGGTGACGCCCAGGCCGACCAGTACCGGCGTGGCCAGCGGGTCAGAAGCCAACGCACCGCACACGCCGACCCAACGCCCGTGCTTCGCCGCACCGGCGCAGGTGTGCGCGATCAGTCGCAGCAAGGCCGGGTGCAGCGCATCGACGCGCGCGGCCAAGCCTGCGTGGTCGCGGTCCATGGCCAGGGTGTACTGGGACAGGTCATTGGTGCCGATGGACAAAAAGTCCGCATGTTCGGCCAGCTGTTCAGCCATCAGCGCAGCGGCGGGCACTTCGATCATCACCCCCAGTTCGGGGCGCTGGCTCAAACCCAACTCGGCGCACAGTTCATCCAGGCGCTGGCGAATCTGCAGCAGTTCATCCACCTCGCTGACCATCGGCAACAGGATGCGACAACGCGCCAGCGGCGAGACTTGCAGCAGGGCACGCAGTTGCTGGTCGAGCAATTCCGGACGCACTTGGGCCATGCGAATGCCGCGCAGGCCCAACACCGGGTTGGCCTCGATCGGCAGCGGCAAATAGTCGAGCTGCTTGTCGCCGCCCACGTCGATGGTGCGGATGATCACCGACTTGTCGCCCATGGCATCCAATACGGCCTGATAAGCCTGACGCTGTTCCTGCTCATCCGGCGCGGTACGGCGGTCGACGAAGAGGAATTCGGTGCGTAGAAGGCCGACGCCATCGGCACCGTTTTCAAACGCCACTTGGGCCTCGCTGCTGGAGGCAACATTGGCGGCGATTTCAATGTTCACACCGTCGCGGGTGCGTGCCGGTTGTTGCGCCTGGGCCTGTTGCTGCTGGCGACGCAGTTTTTGCGCGTCGCGTATCTGGTGCACTTCAGCATGGCGCGCATCGGTAGGGGCCAGTTCCAGGCGGCCATTGATGGCGTCCAGCACCACGCGCTGGCCCTGAGGCACATCCAATACCTCGGCACCGAGGGCGACCACGCAGGGTAAGCCTTTCCCCCGAGCAAGTATCGCGACGTGGGAGGTGGCGCCGCCTTCGGCCATGCAGATACCGGCGGCCTGCTGTTCACTCAGTTGCAGCAAGTCTGACGGGGTCAGTTCATGGGCGCTGACAATCGATCCGGCGGGTAACTCAAAGTGCCAGGCCTCACCCAGCAAGGCCCGCAATACGCGTTGTTGCAGGTCGCGAAGATCGTTGGCGCGCTCGGCAAACAACGGCTTGCCCAACGCCAACAGCACGGCGCACTGGGCCTGGATCGCATCACGCCAGGCGTGGGTGGCAGCGCTGCCGTGGGCGATGGCGTCGGTGGCCGCTTCCAGCAGCGCCGGGTCTTCGAGCAGTGCAAGGTGAGCGGCGAAGATGTCTTCTTCCTCGACATTCTTGCGTTGGCGGGCATGCTCGAGGGTGCTGCGGATTTCGTCACGCACCTGCTCCAGTGCCGTGTCGAGGCGCTGCTGTTGTTCGTCGGCGCTATGGTTACCGGTGTCTTCGGGCAGCTCGATGCCGGACAGGCGGAACAGTGGCCCGCACACCAGGCCGGGTGCTGCACACACGCCTTGCAGCACATCGGCTTCCACACTGGCGCGACGTGGCGCAGCAGTGGCTACCGGGGCGTGATGGGCTTCGCTGACCGCCACGGATAGCGCCGCGACCAGCCCTTGCAACGCCGCCTCTGCGTCTTGGCCACGGCAACTCACCCGCACTTCGTCGCCTTCGCCGATGCCCAGTCCCATCAAGCCAATCAGGCTGTCGCACGACGCCGATTTATCAGCGAAGTGCAGGTGCGACTGGCTGCTGAAACCCTGGGCGGTCTTGCGGATCAGGGCGGCAGGGCGTGCATGCAAACCGCCTCGATGGGTAATGCGTACGCTGGCGCTGGCCTCGAAGCTGGAGTTATCCACAGCTGCTTGGGCGGTGGCGGTGGTGCGCGCAGCAATCTGCAACAACGGCTCACCGATCTTGACCGTCTTCAGCGTCACGGGCGTCAGCTCAAAGCGGTCACTGTTGGTCAGGATGATCAGGCTCACCAGGCTCTTGCACTGGCGTGCGATGCGGTCCAGATCAAACTGCACTAACGGCTGACCCTCGCTCACCCGTGCGCCGTCCTTCACCAGCAAGGCAAAGCCTTCGCCATTGAGTTCCACGGTGTCGATGCCCACGTGCATCAATACTTCTGCACCGTTATCGGCGCGGATGGTCAGCGCATGGCCGGTGCGCGCGACGTGGATGATCACGCCGTCACAGGGCGCGTGCAGGCAGTCGTTCAACGGGTCGATAGCGAGACCGTCGCCCATGGCGCCGCTGGCGAACACTTCGTCGGGGACGCGGTTCAGGGCCAGCACCGGCCCACTCAAGGGGGCGCTAAGGGTCAATGGATTATTGTTGTTGGGCATGGGCACGGTACTCATCAGGAAAACGCCGCTTTAGTGCGTGCGGGTGACTTTGCTCAGGTGGCGCGGCTGGTCCGGGTCCATGCCCCGTGCCTCAGCAAGGCCTGCGGCCATCACGTAGAAGCTCTGGATAGCCAGGATCGGGTCCAGGCTCGGGTGTTCGGCGCGGCTCAGCGTCAGGTCGCGTTCGGCGATATCGTCCGGCGCAGCCAGCAGCACGCGTGCGCCGCGTTGGCGCATATCGGCGGCCAGGCTCAACAGGCCGGCCTGCTCGGCGCCGCGGGGGGCGAACACCAGTAGGGGGTAGTTCTCGTCGATCAAGGCCATCGGCCCGTGGCGCACTTCGGCGCTGCTGAAGGCTTCGGCCTGGATCGCCGAGGTTTCCTTGAGCTTGAGCGCGGCTTCCTGGGCGATGGCAAACCCGGCGCCTCGGCCGATCACCATCAAGCGCTGGCTGCCTTTGAGGGCGTCGACTGCCAGGCGCCAATCCTGTCTGGCGGCGTCACGCAGTCCCTCGGGCAGGGCCTGGCAGGCTTGCAGCAAGTCGGCTTCTTGATTCCAGTGGCCGATCAACTGTGCACTGGCGCTCAGGGTGGCGATAAAACTCTTGGTGGCGGCCACGCTGAGTTCCGGCCCGGCGCACAGCGGCACATGAAATTCACAGGCGGCTTCCAGCGGTGAGTCTTCGGCATTGACCAGGGAGATGCTCAAGGCACCACGCTTGCGCAACAAGCGCAGACTGTTGACCAGGTCCGGGCTCTGCCCCGATTGGGAGAAACCAAACGCTACCTGGCCGCTGACTTTCATCGGCGCCTGCAACAGGGTCACCACCGACATCGGCAGCGACGCCACCGGAATGCCCACGTGTTGCATGGCCAGGTAGGCGAAGTAACTGGCGGCGTGGTCGGAGCTGCCGCGGGCGATGGTCATCGCCACTTGCGGCGGCTGGCGGCGCAGGCGGCCGGCGACTTCTTCCAGCATCGGGTCCAGGCGCTGCAGTTGGGCCGCGACGGCGTCGCAGGAGGCCAGGGCCTCTTCAAGCATTTTTGAAGTCAATGGTGTCTCCTTCGACCATTACGTCGGTGAGTGTCAGGGAGCGGTCCAGGCGCACGCAGTCGGCAAAGCTGCCCGGTTGCAGGCGGCCGCGTTCTTCCAGGCCCAGGTAGTCCGCAGGAAATTGCGACAGGCGTTGCGAGGCTTCACTGATGGGCAGGCCGATTTTCACCAGGTTGCGCAGCGCCTGATCCATGGTCAGCGTGCTGCCGGCCAGGGTGCCGTCGGCCAGGCGCACGCCGCCCAGGCATTTGGTCACGGTGTGGCTGCCCAGCTTGTACTCTCCGTCGGGCATGCCGGCGGCGGCGGTGGAGTCGGTGACGCAATACAGGCACGGGATCGAGCGCAGGGCTACGCGCATGGCGCCGGGGTGCACGTGCAGCAAGTCCGGGATCAGCTCGGCGTACTGGGCGTGGGCCAGCGCGGCGCCGACGATGCCGGGTTCGCGGTGATGCAGCGGGCTCATGGCGTTGTACAAATGGGTGAAACTGGTGGCGCCAGCGGCCAGGGCGGCAACGCCTTCTTCATAGCTGCCCAGGGTGTGGCCGATCTGCATGCGCACGCCGCGTTGGCTGAGGGCGCGAATCAGGCCGTCGTGGCCGGCGATTTCCGGGGCGATGGTGATCACCCGGATTGGCGCCAGGCGCAGGTAGGCTTCCACTTCTTGCATCAACGCGGTGTGGGCGAAGTTGGGTTGGGCGCCGAGTTTTCCCGGATTGATGTAGGGGCCTTCCAGGTGCACGCCGAGTACGCGGGCGCTGCCGGCTGGCCGCTGTTCGCAGAACGTGCCGAGCTCACCGAGCACGCGGGAAATTTCCTCCACCGGCGCCGTCATGGTGGTGGCCAGCAGCGAGGTGGTGCCAAAACGCACGTGGGTACGGGTAATGGTCTCGAAGGCGCTCGCACCTTCCATGATGTCGGCGCCGCCACCGCCATGCACATGCAGGTCGATAAAGCCCGGCAACAGGTAGGGCAGGTCGTTGTCGGCCGGGTCGCACGGCGTGCCGTCAATGGCGACAACCTTGCCGTGCTCATGCACCAAGCGACCACGCATCCAGCCGCTGGGCGTGAGGATATTGTCTTCAGTCATGGGCAGTTCTCTAAGTTCGCATTCAGGCGGAGTAGTCATGGCGGCGCAGCTCTGCGACAAAGTCGTAGTAGTCGTTGCGGCAGTAGGTGTCGGTGATCTCAATCGGCGTGTTGTCGGCGGTGTAGCCCACGCGGGTCATCAGCAGCATGGCGGTGCCGGGGGCGATGCCGACCAGCGCGGCGAACTCATCCGAGGCATTGATCGCCTGGATATGCTGCAAGGCGCGCACGATGGGCTTGCCGATGCTTTCCAAGTATTCGTACAACGAATTGCCGATGGCCTGGGGATGGGGCAGCACCGAGGCCGGCATGGCGGTCATTTCAATCGCCATCACCGTGTCGTCGGCTTTGCGCAGGCGCTTGAGGCGCGCCACTTTGTCGGTGGGCGACAGGCCCAGGCGGATCAGTTCTTCATGGGTCGGCGGGGTGATGTCGCGCTCCAGCCACTGAGACGTCGGCACAAACCCCTTGAGCCGCAGCATCTCGCTGAACCCCGACAGGCGCGACAAGGGTTGTTCCAGGCGCGGCGTGATGAAAGTGCCGGAGCCTTGGCTGCGACGGATCAGCCCTTGAGCCAGCAACACTTCCAGCGCTTTACGGGCGGTGACCCGCGAGATGCTCAATTGCTCGCTGAGGGCGCGTTCCGAAGGCAGGGCCTGTTCGGATTTCCACTGGCCGGCATGGATCGCTGCTTCAAGGCTGCGGGCCAGTTGCAGGTACAGCGGCGTGGATTGCTTGTCGTCGGGGCGCAGGGCCAGGATGGGATTCATCTGTCAGGTTTCCGATGCGTTATTGGAATGTTGTCGCCCGGTAATGGCCGAAAACTAATACCACTTAAATACCATGTCAATGCTGCCAAAACGGTGAAAATCCCGGTTTCAGGGCGCTTTTATGGGGCTTGGTATCAAGTGGTATTAGAGAGGTCTTTGTGGCGCGCACAAGTGCAGGGTCCCGCGCGGTGAACTGGTATTCACCGGCAGGCGCTGCCTGGGGCAGGAATTATTTTCGAATTATTTTACGAACGGCACGCGATTACGGCCGAATCTCGATGAGGGTGCCGTCTTTGACCAGGTTCCACACTTCGCGCATATCCACATTGCGCATGCCGATGCAGCCGTCGGTCCAGTCCAGGGTGTGGAACCACTGTTCCGGGTAGTCTTCGGTGTCGGGGGTGCCGTGGATCATGATCATGCTGCCCGGCTTTACGCCTTCGCGGCGGGCGCGGGCGGCGTCGCTGATGTTCGGGTAGGAAATGTGCATGGCCAGGTTGAAGCGGTCGCTGGTCTTGCGCCAGTCGATCCAGTAGAGGCCTTCGGGCGTGCGGCGGTCACCTTCGATCAGCTTGTGGCCCTTGGGGTTCTTGCCCAGGGAGATGCGATAGGTCTTGAACGGCTTGCCGTCGTTGATCAGCTGCAGCTGGTGGGCGGACTTGAGCACCAGGACTTTCTCGACCGTTTTACCGCCAAGGGTTTGCACCGTGGAGGCCGGGGACAGCGTGGCGAACGACAGGCAGATCAGAGCAAGCAACCAACGCATTGAAACGGTATCCCTTTGGCGACATTGGCCGGCTTGTTATTGGGCGGGCTTGGACAGCGGTGGCACAGATTCGCTACGTACCGGGTATGCCTGTTGGCGACGGTCAGCGAAGAAGCATTCTAAGGTACGCCCGACCGTGCGGAAAGCCAGCTCGGACCAAGGGATATCGGCTTCGTCGAACAACCTCACTTCCAGGCTTTCCTGGCCAGCGGCAAAGTCCAGGTCGATCAGTTCGGCGCGGTAGAAGATATGCACCTGGCTGATGTGCGGCACATTGATCAGGGTATAGAGGCTCAGGTTGCGCACCCGGGCGCAGGCTTCTTCCAGGGTTTCACGCATGGCCGCCTGCTCGACGGTTTCGCCGTTTTCCATAAAGCCTGCGGGCAGGGTCCAGTAACCCAGGCGTGGCTCGATGGCGCGGCGGCACAACAGCACTTGGTCGCCCCATACCGGCAGGGTACCGGCGACAATATTGGGGTTCTGGTAATGAATGGTCGAGCAGTGGTCGCATACATAGCGCAGGCGTGCGTCGCCTTCGGGAATGCGTTGGGTCACCGGTTTGCCGCACTGGCTGCAGAAATTCATGCTGGGGTTCCTGGAGAATGGGCACATCTTGGCTTGGTGCCGGGCGTTCCTGCAAGTTGTCGTTTAGCGACAGCCCTGCGGTTTTGGGGTTGGGCGCGTGCACGCTTTGGTGCATGATGCAAGGTAGCCAACAGACCGAGATGACTCATGCTGGACGAGCTACTTCGACGGGTAAGCAACCACACCCCCCACACCCTGGAAACCGACGGGCGTTTCCCCGAGGCTGCGGTGCTGGTGCCGATTACCCGCAGTGACGAACCCGAGCTGATCCTGACCCTGCGCGCCAGCGGCCTGTCGACCCATGGTGGCGAAGTGGCCTTTCCCGGCGGGCGCCGCGACCCTGAAGACCCGGACCTGATCTTTACCGCCTTGCGCGAAGCCGAAGAAGAAATAGGCCTGCCGCCGGGACTGGTTGAAGTCATCGGCCCGTTGAGCCCGCTGATTTCCCTGCACGGCATCCGCGTAACGCCGTATGTGGGCGTGATCCCCGATTACGTTGAATACCTGGCCAACGACGCTGAAATCGCCGCTGTCTTCAGTGTGCCCCTGGAGTTTTTCCGCCAGGACCCGCGCGAACATACCCACCGCATCGATTACCAGGGCCGCAGTTGGTATGTGCCAAGCTACAGGTTCGGCGAATACAAGATCTGGGGGCTGACGGCGATCATGATTGTCGAGCTGATCAACCTGCTCTATGACGATGCCAAGATCAGCCTGCACCAGCCGCCCAAAAGTTTTATCAATATCTAAGCCATCGCATGAATGGCAAGCCGTGAGGGAAAACCATGAAATACCGCCTGGGCGACGCCCGCGTCGAGACGCATCCCAACAGTTGGGTCGCACCCAATGCCACGCTGGTAGGCAAGGTCAAGCTGGAGGAGGGCGCCAACGTCTGGTTCAACGCGGTGTTGCGCGGCGATAACGAGCTGATCCTGATCGGCAAGAACAGCAACGTGCAGGACGGCAGCGTGATGCACACCGACATGGGTTACCCGCTGACCCTCGGCACCGGCGTGACCATCGGCCATAACGCCATGCTGCACGGCTGCACCGTTGACGACTACAGCCTGATCGGTATTAACGCAGTGGTGCTCAACGGCGCCAAGATTGGCAAGCATTGCATCATCGGCGCCAACTCGCTGATCGGTGAAGGCAAGGAAATCCCCGATGGCTCGCTGGTCATGGGCTCGCCAGGCAAAGTGGTGCGTGAGCTGACCGAGGCGCAGAAGCGGATGCTCGAAGCCAGCGCTGCGCACTATGTGCATAACTCGCAGCGTTACGCGCGGGATCTGGTTGAGCAGGAAGAATGAGTACGGTTGAACGGCCTGTTGCCTCGCCGTGCGTGAGTATTTGCGCACTGGACGACGACGATATCTGCACCGGCTGTCAGCGCAATGTGGATGAGATTACGCGCTGGAGCCGCATGGACAACGCCGAGCGCCGGCTGGTGCTGGGGTTGTGCCATGAGCGGGCGGTGGCGAGTGGGATAGTGTGGATGACCCCTGGGAAATCTGGCGCCTGACAGGCCGCCATCGCAGGCAAGCCAGCTCCCACCCTTGATGTGTGAGTACCTTCAAATGTGGGAGCTGGCTTGCCTGCGATGAGGCCCTGCCAGACGACATCCTTGTAATTGTGTACCCTGTGCGGCATTGCCCACAGGTCCATCCTCCATGTTTTTCCTGATCGCCTATATCAGCAGCGTCGTACTGATCAACTTCGCCTTCTCCACCGCCCCACACCTGGACGTCATCTGGTCCGCCTGGGGTGGCCTGGTATTTATCCTGCGCGACATGGTGCAAACCCGCTTCGGCCATGGCGCAATCATCGCCATGCTCGCGGCGCTGGTGCTCTCCTATATCACCTCCGACCCGTCCATTGCCCTGGCCAGTGCCACGGCGTTTGCGGTGTCCGAGTGCATCGACTGGCTGGTTTTCACCATCACCAAGCGCCCGCTGCATGACCGCCTGTGGATAAGTTCGGCGCTGAGCATTCCCCTCGATACCTTTATCTTTTTCGGCCTGATCGGCGCACTGACCCCAGCGGTGGCGGGCACGGCGTTGGTGTCCAAGTTCGCCGGTGTCACCGTGGTCTGGCTGATCATGGCCTGGCGCATCCGCCGGCGGGCAGTCGCCAACTGAGGCCAATTTTTACAGTTCATGTAAAATGCCCGCCTTTCTCCCCCATGATCCGCTCCCCTGAGGACCTGAGATGACCCGAATCGGAACTCCATTGTCGCCAACCGCGACCCGCGTTTTGCTGTGTGGCTGCGGTGAGCTGGGCAAGGAAGTGGTAATCGAACTGCAACGCCTGGGCGTTGAAGTGATTGCCGTGGATCGCTACGCCAACGCGCCGGCCATGCAGGTGGCGCACCGTAGCCATGTGATCAACATGCTCGACGGCGCCGCATTGCGTGCGGTGATCGAGGCGGAGAAGCCGCATTTCATCGTGCCGGAAATCGAAGCCATCGCCACCGCGACCCTGGTTGAGCTGGAGGCCGAAGGTTTCACCGTGATCCCCACCGCCCGCGCCACGTCGCTGACCATGAACCGTGAAGGCATCCGTCGCCTGGCCGCCGAAGAGCTGGACCTGCCGACCTCGCCGTACCACTTCGCCGATACCTTCGAAGATTACAGCAAGGCCGTCCAGGACCTGGGCTTTCCGTGCGTGGTCAAGCCGGTGATGAGTTCGTCGGGCAAGGGCCAGAGCCTGTTGCGCAGCGCCGACGACGTGCAGAAAGCCTGGGACTACGCCCAAGAGGGCGGGCGTGCCGGCAAGGGTCGGGTGATCATCGAAGGCTTTATCGACTTCGACTACGAAATCACCCTGCTGACCGTGCGCCACATCGGCGGCACCACGTTCTGCGCGCCGGTGGGCCATCGTCAGGAGAAGGGCGACTATCAGGAATCCTGGCAGCCACAGGCCATGAGCCCGATTGCCTTGGCAGAGTCCCAGCGCGTTGCCAAAGCCGTGACCGAAGCCTTGGGTGGCCGTGGCTTGTTTGGCGTGGAATTGTTCATCAAGGGCGATCAGGTGTGGTTCAGCGAAGTGTCGCCGCGCCCCCATGACACTGGCCTGGTGACCCTGATTTCCCAAGACCTGTCGCAGTTTGCCTTGCACGCACGCGCCATTCTCGGCCTGCCGATCCCATTGATCCGTCAGTTCGGGCCTTCGGCGTCGGCGGTGATCCTGGTGGAAGGGCAGTCGACCCAGACGGCGTTTGCCAACCTCGGCGCTGCGTTGAGCGAGCCGGATACGGCGTTGCGTCTGTTTGGCAAGCCTGAAGTGAATGGCCAGCGCCGTATGGGCGTGGCGCTGGCGCGGGACGAGTCGATTGAAGCGGCTCGTGCCAAGGCGACACGTGCTTCCCAAGCAGTTGTTGTAGAGCTCTAAGCCGCCACGCTCGTTCCCACGCTTTGCGTGGGAATGCCTCTTGTGACGCGCTGCGTCGCGCTTGGGGACGCAGAGCGTCCCTAACTGCATTCCCACGCAGAGCGTGGGAACGAGCATGGGGTCAGGCGACCTTGTTCAAGTCGTTATCCCGCGTCTCTTTCAGGCACAGCACCGCAATCAAGCTCAGCAACGCGGCCGCCGATACATATCCTCCGACATAACTCAAACCACCCATCGCCACCAGCTTGGTCGCGAAGAACGGCGCCGCCGAGGCCCCCACGATCCCACCCAGGTTATACGCTGCCGATGCACCGGTATAACGCACGCGGGTCGGGAACAGTTCTGGCAGCAGCGCGCCCATCGGTGCGAAGGTCACGCCCATCAAAAACAGCTCCAACGCCAGAAACAGCGCCACGGCCCAGGTCGAGCCATGGGTCAGCAGCGGCTCCATGGTAAAGCCCGACAGAATCGCCAGGACCGCGCCTACAATCAGCACCGGCTTGCGCCCGTAGCGATCACTGGCCAGGGCGGCCAGTGGTGTCGCCAGCCCCATGAACAGCACCGCGAAACACAGCAGGCCGAGGAAGGTTTCACGGCTGTAGCCCAAGGTGGAAACACCGTAGCTCAACGAAAACGCCGTGGTGATATAGAACAGCGCATAGCACACCACCATCGACGCGGCGCCCAGCAGTACCGGCAGCCAATGCTGGCTGAACAGTTCTACCAGCGGCACTTTCACTGGTTTTTCCTTGGCCACTGCATTGGCGAACACCGGCGTCTCATGCAACTTGAGGCGTGCATACAGGCCCACCATCACCAGTGCGGCGCTGAGGATGAACGGAATGCGCCAGCCCCAGCTGCGAAATTGCTCGTCATTCAGGCTCATGGCCAAAATCAGGAACAAACCGTTGGCCGCCAGGAAGCCTATCGACGGGCCCAGTTGCGGGAACATGCCGAACCAGGCGCGCTTGCCCTTGGGGGCATTCTCGGTCGCCAGCAAGGCCGCGCCGCCCCATTCCCCACCCAGGCCGAGGCCTTGGCCGAAACGCAAGACACACAAGAGAATCGGCGCCCAGGCACCGATGCTGTCGTAGCCCGGCAGCAAGCCGATCAGGGTAGTACATACACCCATCAGTAGCAGTGAAGCCACGAGGGTTGATTTACGGCCGATACGGTCACCGAAGTGACCGAACAACGCCGACCCCAGAGGGCGGGCGATAAAAGCGATACCGAAGGTCAGGAACGATGCCAGCATCTGCGCGGTGCCGGAGGTCTGTGGGAAGAACACCGGGCCGATCACCAGGGCGGCAGCCGTGGCGTAGATGTAGAAATCGTAGAACTCAATGGCGGTGCCGACGATGCTCGCGGTGGCGACGCGGGCGGTCGAGTTGGCAGGTGCGGCGCTCGCAGCCTCTTGGTAGGTGGTGCTCATGACGTTATCCCTGACGGTTATTGCGCGTTTGGACGCGGATTATTATTGGTCGAACACCCATGGATCAGGGCTGTGCGCGGGGCGGCTCGGGATGGGAGCAAACACCGGTCGGACATGGTAAGGCGGTGCCAGGACACGCTGGGTGCGGGTAGCACGCGGTCGGGCGGGGCTTGGGTAAGCCGCTGGGATTATAGGAAGGGGGCTAAGGATCCAACAAGGGGCTGGTGAGGATCTATGGCCTGGAACTGGATCAATGTGGGAGCTGGCTTGCCTGCGATAGCATCACCTCGGTTCAACTGAAGGACCGAGTCGCCTGCATCGCAGGCAAGCCAGCTCCCACATTGACCGGGTTGAGCCTGCTGAGGTCAGGCAGCGACTGGCACGTGGCTGGTATGCCAGATCAATACTTTGCTCACCCGGTTGTCTTCGGTCTCGAGGATTTCCAGGCGATAGCGGCCGACTTTCAGGCAGACCGCGCAATCGGGGATGGTTTCCAGCGCTTCGGTCACCAGGCCGTTGAGGGTTTTGGGGCCGTCGCTGGGCAGGTGCCAGCCCAGGCTCTTGTTCAGTTCGCGGATCGAAGCGGCGCCATCGATGATGTAGCGGCCATCGGGCTGGGCTTCGATGTGCGGGTTATCCACAGCCTGATCGCTTTCGAATTCGCCGACGATTTCTTCCAGGATATCTTCCAGGGTGACGATGCCCAGCACTTCACCGTACTCGTCCACCACCATGCCCAGGCGCCGCTGCTGTTTGTGGAAATTCAGCAGTTGCAGCTGCAACGGCGTGCTTTCCGGCACGAAGTAAGGCTCGTGGCAGGCGGCGAGCAGGGCCTCTTTGGTCAGGCTGGCGTCGGGCAGCAGGTGTTGGACCTGCCGGGTATTGAGCACGGCCTGCACCTGGTTGATGTCGCTGTGGAACACGGGCAGGCGGGTGCGCGGTGAGGTGCGCAACTGTTCGATGATGTCTTCTATCGACTCATCAAGGTTGATGCCGTCCACTTCGCTGCGCGGCACCAGGATGTCGTTGACCGTGATGTTGTCCAGGGCATGGATACCTGGCAGGCCGGGAGTGCGGTCGGCGTCGGTGTCGGGCTCTGGGTCGTCATCATGGTCGGGCAGGGGCTCGTCGCTGTTTTTCACCACGCCGGATTTGCGTGCAAACGGGCGCAATAACAGCTGGCTGATGCCATTGAGCAGCCAGGCCAGCGGGTAAAGGATTTTCAGCGGCACGCCCAGCAATGTATTGCCAAAGCCCAGCACTGCTTGGGGGTGACGGGTAGCCAGGGTGCGGGGCAGGTAGTCGGCCAGCACCAGCAGCCCTGCGCAGGAAATCAGCCAGCCTAGCCAGGGCCCGTTCTCTGCCCAGGCATAGATCGCCAGCAGGGTGCAGAGAATCACCACGGCGGCGCGGCACAGGCTGTTACACAGGATCAGGCTATGGCGCGGGAAGCTCAGGCGTGCGGCCGCCTTGTCGCCCTGGCGGGTGCCAGGGCGCAGGGCCAGCAGGTGTTGTTGCGCAGCTTCTATGGCAGTAAACAGCGCCGCCCACAAAATCAGCAGGGCAATTACGGCGAGCATCGGCCCTAAGGGCAAGTTGTCCATGATCACTGCCCGTCAGATATGCAGGATGTATTCGCGAACCAGCTTGCTGCCGAAATAGGCCAGCATCAACAGGCAGAAACCGGCCAGGGTCCAGCGGATGGCCTTGTGCCCGCGCCAGCCGAGGCGGTTGCGCCCCCACAGCAGCACGCTGAACACGACCCACGCCAGGCACGCCAGCAAGGTTTTATGGACCAGGTGCTGGGCAAACAGGTTTTCGACGAACAGCCAGCCGGAGATCAGCGACAGTGACAGCAGGGTCCAGCCGGCCCACAGGAACCCGAACAGCAGGCTTTCCATGGTTTGCAGCGGCGGGAAGTTCTTGATCAGCCCGGACGGGTGCTTGTGCTTGAGCTGGTGATCCTGCAGCAGCAGGAGCAGGGCCTGGAACACCGCGATGGTGAACATGCCGTAGGCGAGGATCGACAGCAGGATGTGGGCGAGGATGCCCGGCTCCTCGTCGATCACCTGTACGGTGCCGGTGGGGGTGAACTGCGCCAGCAGCACCGTGAGCATTCCCAGGGGGAATAGCAGCACCAGCAGGTTCTCCACCGGAATCCGGTAGCAGGCCAGCAGCGTCAGCGCGATGACGGCCGCGGCGATCAGGCTGGCGGCGCTGAAAAAGTCCAGGCCCAGGCCGACCGGGGTCATCAGGTGGGTGAACAGGCTGGCGGCATGGGCCAGCAGGGCCAGCACGCCAAGGCCGACGAGCAGACGTTTGTCCGCTTTGGTGCCTTGGGCCAGACGAGTGCCCTGATAGAGGGTCGCAGCGGCATACAAAATGGCGGCGGCGAGGCTGGGTAGCAAACTGGGTGACAAGGGGAGCATAAATCCTGGTAGGCAAGCCCGAAAGGCGTTGAGTTTGGCACACACCTGCGCTGCAAGAAAGACTCCCGGGCCAGACAGCGGGTGTGCATGGGCGCAGTCTTCGCTATAATCCGCGACCTGCCCACGCCGCAGGCTCGGCGAACGCTGTTTTTAATAGCGATTTCCCCCAGCCTGGGCCGCCATTACCTCGGTCTACCTGCATTTCGATGAATAGGGCCTGAAAGGATCGCGCATGTTTGAAAACTTGACTGACCGTCTCTCGCAGACGCTGCGCCACGTTACCGGCAAGGCCAAGCTGACCGAGGACAATATTAAAGACACCCTGCGTGAAGTGCGCATGGCGTTGCTGGAAGCCGACGTGGCTTTGCCGGTGGTGAAGGACTTCGTCAACTCGGTCAAGGAGCGTGCGGTCGGCACCGAAGTGTCCCGCAGCCTGACCCCGGGCCAGGCCTTTGTGAAGATCGTCCAGGCCGAACTCGAAAGCCTGATGGGCGCGGCCAACGAAGACCTGAACCTCAGTGCCGTGCCGCCAGCCGTCGTGCTGATGGCGGGTCTGCAAGGTGCGGGTAAAACCACCACCGCCGGCAAACTGGCGCGCTTCCTCAAAGAGCGCAAGAAGAAATCCGTGATGGTGGTATCGGCCGACGTGTACCGTCCGGCGGCCATCAAGCAGTTGGAAATGCTCGCGGGCGAAGTGGGCGTGACCTTCTTCCCGTCCGACCTGAGCCAGAAGCCGGTCGACATCGCCAACGCGGCTATTAAAGAAGCCAAGCTCAAGTTCATCGACGTGGTTATCGTCGATACCGCCGGTCGCCTGCACATCGACGAAGAGATGATGGGCGAGATCAAGGCGCTGCATGCCGCGATCAACCCGGTCGAGACCCTGTTCGTGGTCGACGCCATGACCGGCCAGGATGCGGCCAACACCGCCAAGGCTTTTGGTGACGCACTGCCGCTGACCGGCGTGATCCTCACCAAGGTCGACGGCGACGCCCGTGGCGGTGCCGCGCTGTCGGTACGTGCCATTACTGGCAAGCCGATCAAGTTCATCGGCATGGGCGAGAAGAGCGAAGCGCTCGAGCCGTTCCACCCTGAGCGTATCGCCTCGCGCATCCTCGGCATGGGTGACGTGCTCAGCCTGATCGAGCAGGCCGAAGCCACGCTCGACAAGGACAAGGCCGACAAACTGGCCAAGAAGCTGAAGAAGGGCAAGGGCTTCGATCTCGAAGACTTCCGCGACCAGCTGCAACAGATGAAGAACATGGGCGGCCTCGGCGGCCTGATGGACAAGCTGCCCAACATCGGCGGTGTGAACCTGGCGCAAATGGGCAACGCCCAGGGCGCGGCAGAGAAACAGTTCAAGCAGATGGAAGCCATCATCAATTCCATGACCCCGGCCGAGCGCCGCGACCCTGAGCTGATCAGCGGTTCGCGCAAGCGCCGGATCGCCATGGGTTCCGGCACCCAGGTGCAGGACATCGGTCGCTTGATCAAGCAGCACAAGCAGATGCAGAAGATGATGAAGAAATTCTCCGCCAAGGGCGGTATGGCCAAGATGATGCGCGGCATGGGCGGTATGTTGCCCGGCGGCGGCATGCCTAAAATGTAAAGTATTCGAGCGCAAGCCTTGCTTGCGCTCCGCCCCACAAGGATGTGGGATCTCCAGCAAACCCGCCGTTGGCGGGCGCTGACTCGCCGTTTTAACCGACGGCTCTATAGCAGATCTGAATGGCACGCTGATAGGCGCCAGAAAAAGACATTTGCAAAAGTCCGGATATTCCTTAGAATATGCGGCCTTTCGGGCACCTATGCCCGCTGTGCATTTAGATTTGCAGCACCGACTACAGGAACGATGTTCACATGCTAACAATCCGTCTTGCCCTTGGCGGCTCCAAAAAGCGCCCGTTTTACCACTTGACCGTAACCGACAGCCGCAACCCGCGTGACGGTTCGCACAAGGAACAGGTTGGTTTCTTCAACCCTGTTGCTCGTGGTCAAGAAGTTCGTCTGTCCGTGAACCAAGAGCGCGTAGCCTACTGGCTGAGCGTTGGCGCACAGCCATCCGAGCGCGTTGCAAAACTGTTGAAGGACTCGGCTAAGGCCGCAGCCTGAGCAATATGAACGCGACGCCAGCTGTTGCTGATGATTTGATCGTTATCGGCAAGATTTACTCTGTTCATGGCGTTCGCGGCGAAGTGAAGGTGTATTCCTTTACGGATCCGACTGAAAACCTGTTGCAGTACAAAACCTGGACGCTCAAGCGCGAGGGTAGTGTGAAGCAGGTTGAGCTGGTCAGTGGACGCGGGAGCGACAAGTTCCTGGTCGCAAAGCTCAAGGGTCTTGATGATCGTGAAGAAGCTCGTCTTCTGGCCGGTTATGAGATCTGCGTGCCGCGCAACCTGTTCCCTGAATTGACCGACGGCGAGTACTACTGGTACCAGCTGGAAGGTCTGAAGGTTATTGATCAACTCGGGCAATTGCTGGGGAAAATCGATCATCTTCTGGAAACCGGCGCCAATGATGTAATGGTGGTCAAGCCTTGCGCTGGCAGCCTGGATGATCGCGAACGCCTATTGCCCTATACCGAGCAATGCGTGTTGGCCGTCGACCTGGCCGCGGGCGAGATGAAGGTGGAATGGGACGCGGACTTCTAAGCGTGACTAATTTGCGCATTGAAGTGATCAGTTTGTTTCCCGAGATGTTTTCCGCCATCAGCGAGTACGGCATCACCAGTCGGGCGGTGAAACAGGGGCTGTTGCAGCTCACCTGTTGGAACCCGCGAGACTACACGACGGATCGACATCACACTGTGGACGATCGCCCATTTGGCGGTGGCCCGGGCATGGTGATGAAGATCAAGCCCCTGGAAGACGCGTTGGTTCAGGCCAAGGCAGCCGCCGGGGAGAAGGCGAAGGTAATTTACCTGTCCCCTCAAGGCCGTCAGCTGAAACAGGCGGCGGTACGCGAACTGGCGAATGAGGAAAGTTTGATCCTGATTGCCGGTCGCTATGAAGGCATTGACGAGCGTTTTATTGAAGCTCATGTCGATGAAGAGTGGTCGATTGGGGACTATGTCCTGTCTGGCGGCGAGCTGCCGGCGATGGTCCTGATAGATGCGGTTACACGACTGCTGCCCGGAGCTTTAGGGCATGCGGACTCCGCGGAGGAAGATTCCTTCACGGATGGTTTGCTGGATTGCCCGCACTACACCCGTCCGGAGGTGTATGTGGATCAGCGTGTTCCCGACGTATTGCTAAGTGGCAATCACGCACACATCCGGCGTTGGCGTTTACAGCAGTCCCTTGGTCGGACCTATGAACGACGCGCCGATCTTCTGGAAAGCCGCTCGCTTTCTGGAGAAGAGAAGAAGCTGCTCGAGGAATACATCCTCGCGCGGGACGATAGTTAACAACGTATCGATGGTAGGTCCATTGACTTACCTTAGGAGCACAGCATGACTAACAAAATCATCCTTGCACTCGAAGCAGAGCAGATGACCAAAGAGATCCCTACCTTTGCCCCGGGCGACACCATTGTCGTTCAGGTGAAAGTGAAGGAAGGCGACCGTTCGCGTCTGCAAGCGTTCGAAGGCGTGGTAATCGCCAAGCGTAACCGTGGTGTGAACAGTGCTTTCACTGTTCGTAAAATCTCTAACGGTGTTGGCGTAGAGCGTACTTTCCAGACCTACAGCCCGCAAATCGACAGCATGGCCGTCAAGCGTCGCGGTGACGTACGTAAAGCCAAGCTGTACTACCTGCGTGACCTGTCCGGTAAAGCAGCTCGCATCAAGGAAAAACTGGCTTAAGTCCAGCTTCCCGATGCAGAAAAAAGCAGCCTACGGGCTGCTTTTTTGTGCCTGAAATTTGCCTATACGCCGGTATTGACCCATGACCACCCGCCTCGAAGAAATCCAACGCCGTACCGACCTGTCCGTCACTCACGTGACCAAGGCCGTGTTCCCGCCCACCACCAACCACCACAACACCCTGTTCGGCGGCACCGCCCTGGCATGGATGGACGAAGTGTCGTTCATCACCGCCACGCGTTTCTGTCGCTTGCCTTTGGTGACGGTCTCCACCGACCGTATCGACTTCAACCACGCGATCCCGGCCGGCTCTATCGTTGAGCTGATCGGTCGGGTGATCAAGGTCGGCAACACCAGCCTCAAGGTCGAGGTTGAAGTGTTCGTCGAGAGCATGAGCGCTGATGGCCGTGAAAAGGCGATCCAGGGCGTGTTCAGCTTCGTCGCGATTGACGCAGATAAACGCCCTGTCCCGGTACTGCCTGGCTTTGTTGACTGACTACTCGGTGGTGCTGGCCTGCGGTTGAATGACCGCCAGCAAGGTCCAGCCCGCTACAGGCTTCAAATTGCTCTCGGGCGAGACCACATGCACCCAGCCGCTGGTGTCCCGGGCAAACAGCAAGGTAGCCCGCTCGCCGTGCAACGCCTGGTACTGCTCCCAGCCAAAGCCGTCGGTGAGGTTGGTGCTATACAGTTCGGCGCCCTGGCCCAACAGGCTGGCCAGTTTGGTGTAGCTCAAAGGTTGGCTGCCCAGCAAATGGCCACGGTGTTCATGGCTGGCCTTGTGCTTGTCGGTGCGACGGTTTTCCTGGCTGCTGGCCAGGGCGAACAGGCGATGGCCGAAGTCATGGCGAAAACGCATGGTGGCCAAGGCATTCAGTTCGCCAGAAGGCGAGAGCGCGAGCAGATGTCCCAGGCCGACCAGGTCCAGATGGGACTCGGCATGCTGGGAAGCCGGGTTGCCGAAGTACGTAGGCAAGCCTTCCATACGACTGGCGCGGATGTTTTCCCAGCTGGAATCCGTCAGTAACACGCGGCTGCCCAATTGCTGCAACGCTTTACCGAGTGCCCGCGCCGGGCCGTTCGCACCCACGATCAGGAAGCCGCTGGGCGCCGGCTCGGCGACTTTCAGCAGGCGGGCCAAGGGGCGTGCCGTGGCGCTTTGCAGCACCACGGTGCCGATGATCACCGCGAAGGTCAGCGGAACGAGCAACAACGCGCCTTCGTGGCCAGCCTCATCCAGACGGATCGCAAAGATCGCTGACACCGCCGCCGCCACAATGCCCCGTGGGGCGATCCAGGCCAG
The DNA here is from genome assembly GCF_016405475.1 of Pseudomonas sp. MF6767. Taxonomy (NCBI): domain Bacteria; kingdom Pseudomonadati; phylum Pseudomonadota; class Gammaproteobacteria; order Pseudomonadales; family Pseudomonadaceae; genus Pseudomonas; species Pseudomonas sp. MF6767. Next base: position 138,583 of record NZ_JAEKCY010000011.1, read on the forward strand.
CAGTGCGCGCTCGCGCCAGTTCAACCCCGAGCCAAAGGTCGAAAGCGCCACGTTCAACGGGCGTGCAATGAATTGGATGATCAACAGCAGGATCAACACGAACGGGCCCAGGGCGATCATGGCGTTCAGGTCCAGGCGTGCCGCCAGCAGGATAAACAGCCCGGAAATCAGCAACACACTGAGGTTTTCCTTGAAGTGCAGGATGTGCCGTACATCCACGCCCTTCATATTCGCCATCCACATGCCCATCAGCGTGACCGCCAGCAGGCCGGACTCATGCATCACTTGGTTGGAGGCAATGAAGATGCCCAGCACGCCCGCCAGTGTCGCCAGGTTGTGCAGGTATTCCGGCAACCACTGGCGGCGCATGATCTGCCCCAGTACCCAGCCACCGGCGATGCCGAACAGGCTGCCGCAGAGGATGACGCCGCCGAAGGTCAGCAGGCTGTGGCTCAAACCATCGCCCGACGCACTGGCGATGATGAAGCTATACACCACTACCGCCAGCAGTGCGCCAATCGGGTCGATGACGATGCCTTCCCAGCGCAGGATATTGGCGATGGAGGCTTTGGGGCGTACCACGCGCAGCATGGGCACGATCACCGTCGGGCCGGTCACCAGAGTCAGCGTGCCGAACAGCAGCGCGAGCATCCAGTCAAAACCCAGCAGCCAGTGGGTGGCCAGGGTGATCACCGCCCAGGTCGAGAGGGCGCCGACGGTGACCAGTCGGTGGACGACGCTGCCGATTTCCTTCCATTCCGACAGGTGCAGGGTCAGGCTGCCCTCAAACAGGATCAGCGCCACTGCCAACGACACCAACGGCATCAACAGAGGGCCGAACATTTCTTGCGGGTCGAGCCATCCGAGTATCGGCCCTGCCAGAATCCCGCTCAGCAGAAGAAACAGAATCGCCGGCAGTTTCAGGCGCCAGGCCAGCCACTGGCAGCCGAGTGCGGCCACGCCAATGCCGCCAAAAGCCAACAAAATCTGTTGTTCGTTCATTAAAGCTTCCTGTTCCTTGAAATAGCGGGCTATGAAAGACTAATGGCTCTTGTCACAGTTCCTTAAATAATACGCGTATTGCCTTGTGCTAAGTCGCTTGAGTGCCCATGCCTGCCATTGACCATCCCCTGATCGACCGCTTCCTCGACGCCCTCTGGTTGGAAAAAGGCCTGTCGGACAACACACGCCAGGCGTACCGCAGCGACCTGGCGCTGTTCAACGGCTGGCTGCAGGAGAAAAACCTCGAACTGATCAATGCCGGGCGCGAGTTGATCCTCGATCACCTGGCCTGGCGCCTGGAGCAGAACTACAAACCGCGCTCCACTGCGCGATTCCTCTCCGGCGTGCGTGGCTTTTATCGCTACCTGCTGCGGGAAAAACTCATTGCCGTCGACCCGACCCTGCAAATCGACATGCCGCAACTCGGCAGGCCGTTGCCCAAATCCTTGTCTGAAGCCGACGTCGATGCCTTGCTCGCGGCCCCGGACCTGAGCGAAGCCATCGGCCAGCGCGACCGTGCCATGCTGGAGGTGCTGTATGCCTGCGGCCTGCGCGTCACCGAACTGATCAGCCTGACCCTGGAACAGGTCAACCTGCGTCAGGGCGTGTTGCGCGTGATGGGCAAGGGCAGCAAGGAGCGGCTGGTGCCCATGGGTGAGGAGGCGATTGTGTGGGTCGAGCGCTACATGCGCGATGCGCGCCACGAACTGCTGGGTGGGCGCCCCAGCGACGTGCTGTTCCCCAGCCAGCGCGGCGAGCAGATGACCCGCCAGACCTTCTGGCACCGCATCAAGCACCAGGCCAAGGTGGCCGGGATCGGCAAAGCGCTGTCACCCCACACCTTGCGCCATGCGTTCGCCACCCATTTGCTCAACCACGGTGCGGATTTGCGCGTGGTGCAAATGCTGCTTGGGCACAGCGACTTATCCACAACCCAGATCTACACCCATGTGGCACGCGCACGTTTGCAGGACATGCACGCCAAGCACCACCCGCGCGGATAAAACCGTCAGAAATGGCCCATTTTAGCTGTCGCGGTCTGCCCTCCCGCCCAACTGTGGTAGGCTTTGCCGGTTCGCAAAGGGGACGGCACCCGTTGTGTTCCAGATCAGTATTCTGCTCCCGTCCCTGCCTCTGCCTTCAGGAGTTCCCATGCGCTTGACCCAGATTATTGCCGCCGCAGCCATTGCGTTGGTTTCCACCTTTGCGGTCGCCGATGATGCGGCCGAGCAAACCATTCGCAAGAGCCTGGCCAACCTGGCGCTCGACACGCCTATCGAAAGCATCAGCGCCAGCCCCATGGCCGGCCTGTATGAAGTCAAGCTCAAGGGCAGCCGTGTGCTGTACGCCAGCGCCGATGGCCAGTACATCGTGCAGGGCTACCTGTTCCAGCTCAAGGACGGCAAGCCGGTCAACCTGACCGAGAAGGCCGAGCGCCTGGGCGTGTCGAAGCTGATCAACGGTATCCCGGTGGCGGAAACCGTGGTGTACCCCGCCATTGGCGAGACCAAGACCCACATCACCGTGTTCACCGACACCACGTGCCCGTACTGCCACAAGCTGCACGCTGAAATCCCGGCACTGAACAAGTTGGGCGTGGAAGTGCGCTACGTCGCCTTCCCGCGCCAGGGCCTGGGTTCGCCGGGTGACGAGCAGTTGCAGGCGGTGTGGTGCTCGGCCGACAAGAAAGCGGCCATGGACAAGATGGTCGACGGCAAGGAAATCAAATCGGCCAAATGCGCCAACCCGGTTTCCAAGCAGTTCGCCCTGGGCCAGTCCATTGGTGTGAACGGTACACCGGCCATCGTTTTGGCCGACGGCCAGGTGATTCCGGGCTACCAGCCGGCGCCGCAAGTTGCCAAACTGGCACTGGGTGCCAAGTAAGCATTTATCGTTGAGCCTTTGACGATCATGGCCCGCCGAACCGTCGGCGAGTCATTAATTGAGAGCCGCAGTTGTGCGGCTGTTTTCACGGCCGACCTAGCGTCGGCCGTTTCATGGGGAGTTCTTCAGTGAAACCGGTCAAAGTAGGCATCTGTGGGTTAGGGACCGTCGGTGGCGGTACCTTCAACGTACTTCAGCGTAACGCTGAAGAAATTTCCCGCCGCGCAGGTCGCGGGATTGAAGTGGCGCAGATTGCCACGCGTTCGCCAAAGCCTCAGTTCGAAACGACCGGTATTGCGATTACCAACGATGTGTTCGCCGTAGCCACCAACCCTGAGATCGATATCGTTATCGAGCTGGTAGGCGGCTACACCGTGGCCCGCGAGCTGGTGCTCAAGGCCATCGAGAACGGCAAGCACGTGGTCACCGCCAACAAGGCGCTGATCGCCGTGCACGGCAACGAGATCTTCGCCAAGGCCCGCGAGAAGGGCGTGATCGTAGCGTTCGAAGCCGCGGTGGCCGGTGGTATCCCGGTGATCAAGGCGATCCGTGAAGGCCTGTCCGCCAACCGCATCAACTGGGTAGCCGGCATCATCAACGGCACCGGTAACTTCATCCTCACTGAAATGCGCGAGAAGGGCCGTACCTTCGAAGACGTGCTGGCCGAAGCCCAGGCCCTGGGTTACGCCGAAGCCGACCCGACGTTCGACGTGGAAGGCATCGACGCCGCCCACAAGCTGACCATCCTGGCCTCCATCGCCTTTGGTATCCCGCTGCAGTTCGACAAGGCCTACACCGAAGGCATCACCAAGCTGACCACCGCCGACGTCAACTACGCCGAAGCCCTGGGCTACCGTATCAAGCACCTGGGCGTGGCGCGCAGCACCCCGGCGGGCATCGAGTTGCGGGTTCACCCGACGCTGATCCCGGCCGACCGCCTGATCGCCAACGTCAATGGTGTGATGAACGCGGTGATGGTCAACGGCGACGCCGCCGGTTCTACCTTGTTCTACGGCGCCGGTGCCGGCATGGAGCCGACCGCGTCGTCGGTGATCGCCGACTTGGTGGACGTGGTTCGCGCCATGACCAGCGACCCGGAAAATCGCGTGCCGCACCTGGCCTTTCAGCCGGACTCGCTGTCGGCCCACCCGATCCTGCCGATCGAAGCCTGCGAAAGTGCCTACTACCTGCGCATCCAGGCCCAGGACCATCCAGGCGTGTTGGCCCAGGTAGCCAGCATCCTGTCGGAGCGCGGTATCAACATCGAGTCGATCATGCAGAAGGAAGTCGAGGAGCAAAACGGCCAGGTGCCGATGATCCTGCTGACCCACCGCGTGCTCGAACAGCACATCAACGATGCCATCCATGCCCTCGAAGCCCTGCAAGGCGTGGTCGGCCCGGTGGTGCGCATTCGCGTCGAGCACTTGAACTAACCGATTTGTTCCAGGGGCCCCGTCCATTCGGCGGCCCCTGTTCGAGAATGTTTTAGAGGAGCCAGTCATGCGTTACATCAGCACCCGCGGCCAGGCACCGGCCCTGAATTTCGAAGACGTTCTGCTGGCAGGCCTTGCCACCGACGGCGGCCTGTATGTGCCGGAAAACCTGCCACGCTTCACCCAGGAAGAAATCGCCTCCTGGGCCGGCCTGCCGTATCACGAGCTGGCTTTCCGAGTGATGCGCCCGTTCGTGACCGGCAGCATTCCGGATGCGGACTTCAAGAAGATTCTGGAAGAAACCTATGGCGTGTTTTCCCACAACGCCATCGCGCCCCTGCGCCAACTGAACGGCAATGAGTGGGTACTGGAGTTGTTCCACGGCCCGACCCTGGCGTTCAAGGACTTCGCCCTGCAACTGCTCGGTCGCCTGCTCGACTACGTGCTGGAAAAACGTGGCGAGCGCGTGGTGATCATCGGTGCTACCTCCGGCGATACCGGCTCGGCGGCCATCGAAGGGTGCAAGCACTGCGAAAACGTCGACATCTTCATCCTGCACCCGCACAAGCGCGTGTCGGAAGTGCAACGTCGGCAGATGACCACCATCTTTGGTGAGAACATTCATAACATCGCCATCGAAGGCAACTTCGATGACTGCCAGGAAATGGTCAAGAACAGCTTCGCTGACCAGAGCTTCCTCAAGGGTACGCGCCTGGTGGCGGTCAACTCGATCAACTGGGCGCGGATCATGGCCCAGATCGTCTACTACTTCCACGCATCCCTGCAGTTGGGCGGCCCGGCGCGTTCGGTGTCGTTCTCGGTGCCTACCGGCAACTTCGGCGACATTTTTGCCGGTTACCTGGCGCGCAACATGGGCCTGCCGATCAACCAGTTGATCGTCGCCACCAACCGCAACGACATCCTGCATCGCTTCATGAGCGGCAACCAGTATGTGAAGGAAACCCTGCACGCCACGCTGTCGCCGTCCATGGACATCATGGTGTCGTCGAACTTCGAGCGCCTGCTGTTCGACATGCACGGTCGTAACGGCGCAGCCCTGGCCGAGTTGATGAACAGCTTCAAGCAAGGTGGCGGTTTCAGCGTCGAGCAAGAGCGCTGGACCGAAACCCGCAAGCTGTTCGATTCCCTGGCCGTGGACGATGCGCAGACCTGCGAAACCATCGCGCAGGTCTATGCCGAGACCGGCGAAGTGCTCGACCCGCACACGGCTATCGGCGTGAAAGCCGCCCGCGAATGCCGCCGCAGCCTGGATATTCCAATGGTGATCCTCGGTACCGCGCACCCGGTCAAGTTCCCGGAAGCGGTCGAGAAAGCCGGCATTGGCAAGGCGCTGGAACTGCCGGAGCATTTGACCGACCTGTTCGAGCGCGAAGAGCGCTGCACCGTGTTGGCCAATGACCTGAAGGCGGTGCAGGCGTTTGTCAGCCAGCACGGTAACCGCGGCAAGCCGCTCTAATCAAGAATGGGGTAGCGGGTTTGTGTGGGAGCTGGCTTGCCTGCGATGCAGGCGCCTCGGTACGACTGAATACCGAGGCGTCTGCATCGCGGGCAAGCCCGGCTCCCACATTCAGCTAACTCACCCGCTGACCATGAGGCGGATATCAGGCTGCTACAGGTATGCATTCAGCTTTTTTGCAGTCGGCCAAGCCCGTCCTCGTGACGGGCTTTTTCATTCTGGCGAGCCATACTTGCCCAGTCGCCCAATCAAGGAAACCCAACCGGTGCAGGTTTTGATCCAATGGACGTTGAAGCTGGTGTGCCTGTTGTGGCTCATCCAGGTGCCCATGAGCCTGGCCGCCGTCAGCCTGCCGTTCAAACTGGTGCCGGCGTTTATCCCGCTTGAACCTATGCCGCTGGCGCCGACGGAGCAGCAGTGGTTGGCGGCGCATCGGACACTCAAAGTGGGCATCTCGATAGATGACTACCAGCCGATCGATATCACCCGCGACCGCAATCGCTACCAGGGCATCAGCGCCGATTATTTGAGCCTGGTTGGCGCGCGGCTGGGTGTGCCCATGCAAGTGCTGGGCTTTTCCGAGCGCGCCCAGGCGGTTGAAGCCCTGCGCAACGGCACCATCGACATTCTCACCAGTGCCAATGGTTACGAGCGTGACGTACCCGGCCTGCAATTCACCCCGGACTACATGCCCGACCGCTCGGTGGTGGTGCTGCGTCGCGACGATACCCAAGGCGACGATCTGGCCGGCAAGAAGCTGGTGTTGCTCGACGGCTACGCCAACGTGCAGAAGGTGCACGCGGCGTATCCCGACAGCCACATCATGCTCGCCCCCAACCTCTACAGCGGCCTCGAAGCCTTGAAGCAAGGTGACGTCGATGCGTTTATCGGCAACGAAGTGATTGTGCGCGCCTATAAATCGCTGCGGCCTTACCTGGGGTTGCAGATCAAGGAGCAGAGCCGGCTGGCGCCCATCGGTTTTGCCTTCGCCACCCGCCAGGCAGATCCGTTGTTGGGGGCCATGATGAATCGCGCGCTGGCGAGCCTCGACGAGTCGGTGCAGCGCGAAATTCTCGCGCGCTGGACCACCGGGCTCGGCGTCGGTATCAGTGGTGAGCGCATTGCGTTGTCGGCGTCGGAACAGGCCTGGGTGCGCGAGCATCCCCATGTCGTGGTGGTGGCCCAGCAGATGTCTCCGTACATATTCAAGGATAAGGATGGCCACTGGGTTGGCTTGAATGTGGATTTGTTGCATCGCATCACGCGCATGACCGGTTTGCAATTTATCTTTGAAGAGGTGCACTCCACCGCGCAAACCCTGGAATGGCTGGAAACAGGCAGGGCGCAGATGAACACGACCCTGGCCGTTAACCGCGAGCGCAGCACAGTGCTCAACTTCAGCCATGGGTATGGCGGGTCCGGCTGGGTGTTTGTCGAGCGTGCCGATGCCGCGCCGCTCACCGGCTTGAAGCAGTTGGACGGCAAGGTGCTGGCGCTGCCGGCACGTCATGTATTGGAAAATGATATTCGCCATGCGCATCCGAACATCACGTTGCGCCTGGTGGACAATTACAACCAGGCCCGTGAGCTGGTACGACGGGGCGAGGCGGCCGCTACCATTCAAACTGAAGTGGAAGTGCAGAGTTACCCGGAAGATGGCCTGCGTATCGGACGCAGTGTCGATGGCAAGTGGTCGTCCAACTGCCTGTCGGTGCGCAAGGACCAGCCTGAGCTGCTGAGCATTCTGAACAAGGCCCTGGAGGCGCTGCCGGTGGCTGAGTTGAGTGCCTTGCGCTTGCGTTGGATCGGTGCCGTGGCGATTCCTCTGCCGGCCTGGCAACGGGTACCGGCATGGGCCTATTGGACGGTGGCCACGGCGCTGCTGTTTGTGTTGGTGTCGCTGGTGTGGAACAGCCGGCTCAAGCGCCAGATTCACCAACGGCTGGAGGCCGAGCAACGGCTCAATGACCAGTTGGCGTTCAAGCGCGCACTGCTCGACGGCATGCCCAACCCGCTGTTCGTCCGCGACCTGGACGGGCGCCTGGTGACCTGCAATAAAAGTTATGAACAGCAATTGGCGACCCGGCTGGAGCTGATCCAGGGCCTGACGCTGATGGAGAGCAAGGTCGTGCCCGACGCCACAGCGGCGCGGCTGCACGAAGGCCACATGGAGCAATTGGCCACGCAGCAGCCGTTGTTTGTCGACCGGCAATTGGAGCTCAACGGCGGCAGTTATCACGTCTACCAGTGGACCGTGCCTTTTTTTGATGCCCAGGGCCGTCTGCAGGGATTGTTGGGCGGTTGGATCGATATCAACGAACGCAAAGACCTGGAGCGCCAGTTGATGGACGCTCGCCAGGCCGCCGACGAAGCGAACTACGCCAAAAGTGCATTTCTCTCGGCCTTGAGCCACGAGATTCGCACCCCCATGACTGCCATCATTGGCTTGCTCGAACTGGAGCAAGAGCGTTGTCTGGCAAGCGGCCAGCCGGTTTCCGAGGCGCTGCAGGTGGCCCATCGTTCGGCGCGCGAGCTGATTGCGCTGATGGGCGACAGCCTGGACTTGGCCAAGATCGAAGCCGGCCACCTGCAACTGGCGCCACAGACCACTGAGTTGAAGCGCTTTTTCGAGGGTATCCAGAGCCTGTTCGAAGCCACGGCGCAAAAGAAAGGCCTGCATCTGACCCTGGCGTTTGATCCGGCTGCTCAGGGTTATTACTGGTTCGACCCGCTGCGGTTACGCCAGGTGATGCACAACCTGTTGGGCAATGCGCTCAAGTTTACCGAGCGGGGCGGGGTTCACCTCAGCGTGACCTGCCAACGGGATGAGACCGATAGCGAATACCTGCACCTGTGCGTCAAGGACAGCGGCCCAGGCATCAGCGCCGAGCAACAGCCGCGGGTGTTCAAGCCGTTTACCCAAGTGAGCGCCCTGACCGCTGCGCAACACGGCGGCACCGGTCTGGGCCTGAGTATCTGCAAGCAACTGGTGGAATTGATGGGCGGGAGCATTCACCTCGACAGCGTGGTGGGCGAGGGGACGGTGGTGTGCATTGACCTGCGCTTGGACCGGGTCAGCACCGATGATGTGCCGGCAACGCCCACCGCGACGTTGTCACCGACGGGGCGTAGCCTGTCGGTACTGGTGGTGGATGATTTGGCGGCCAACCGCCTGGTGCTGGCGCAGCAGTTGCAGTTCCTCGGTCATCAAGTGGTCGCTCTGGAGTCGGCCGAGGCCGCGTTGCAATGCTGGCGTGAGCAGCGTTTTGACGTGTTGGTCACCGATTGCCAGATGCCCGGCATGTCCGGTTATGCCTTGAGTGCGGCGATACGGCGCCTCGAAGCCGAGGAGCAACGGCCTCGTAGCGCGCTGGTGGGTTGCACCGCGAACGCCATGAAAGATGAACAACGCCGCTGCGAGGACGCCGGTATGGATGAGCTGCTGGTCAAGCCGGTGACCCTGGAACACTGGACCCAAGTGCTGGCCCGCGTGGCGCCCCAGCGTTCGTTCGATATCCAGGCCCTGCGCACCATGACCCAGGCCGATGGCCCGGTGCTGCAAAGCATGTTGCAGGAACTGGCCAAGAGCCTGGACCACGAACACGAGGTATTGGCGGGAGCCCTGGCCGAGCGCGACGTGGCACGCTTGAATGCATCGCTGCACCGGCTCAAGGGCATTTGCTCGCTGGTGGACGCACTGCCACTGGCCAAGGCCTGTGTCGCCCTTGAGCAATGCGCCCGAGAGCAGCGCGGCGCCGAGCTTGAAGAACCCTGGTTGCGCTTGTCCGAGGTGCTCAAGGCGTTTCGTCGCGACCTGCAACCCTATCTGGATGCCTGACACCTTAATGCCGATCAGCTAAGCGAACGCAATGCTCAAGGCAACGACGATCAAATGTGGGAGCTGGCTTGCCTGCGATAGCGGTAGTGCAGTAACAGATGTAGTGACTGACACACCGCCTTCGCAGGCAAGCCCCACAGGAGATCTGCGCTTGACCGACAAGGCTTGCCCCTCCCACATTTAAGCAAGCTTTTAGGACACGTCCTATGGGGTACACCACAGCATGTGGCTACTGTGCAGCACTTTCCCTGTACCGACATCCCTACCCATGCGATCCCTGAACGTCCTGATCCTCGAAGACAACCCGTTTCAACTGATGGCTCTGCACCAGATGCTCAATGCCAACGGCGTGTTCAATGTACGGGCCGCGGAAACGGTCGAAACCGCCCGCCAGTCTCTGGACAGCAAAGGCCCGGTGGATATCGCCATCTGCGATTTGTACCTGGAGCAGGGCGATGGCCTGGAATTGATCCGCGAGTTGGCGGAACGCCGCCTGGCCCAAGTATTGATCCTGCTCAGCAACGCCGAGCCCGACGTGCTGGAAGGTGTGGCGAACATGGCCTGCCAATTGGGGCTCAAGGTCTTGGCGTGTTTGCCCAAGCCGGCTTCGGCCAAGTTGATCGGGCAACTACTGAGCGATTGCCAGGTTCATTTTCGCCCGGGGCCACCGGTGCTGTCCTGGGAGCGCGTGCGCCAACTGTTGGGCTTGAGCGAGCGAGAACAACTGCCGCCCTCGGCGGACGTCAGTCAGGCGACTATCGCAGCCTGTGGCAGGGTCTGGTACCAGCCCATCGTCAGTCAGGCCGGTGTGTTGCAAGGGGTGGAGGCGCTGGCGCGTTGGCAGTTGCCGGACGGTGAGCTGTTGCTGCCTGACGAGTTTCTGCCGGTACTGGAGTTTGCCGGCATGGAAGAGGCGTTTACCTGGCACGTGCTGGAGCAGGCGCTTGGCCTGGCGAACCAGGTGATGGGCGAAAGCGGCCAGGTGCTGCCAGTGGCCGTGAACATCCCCGGGCGCATGCTGGAGCGCGAGCACTTTCCCCAGGTGCTGCAAGGTCTGCTGCAGTTGCACGGTGTACCCGCCCATAGCCTGACGCTGGAGCTGGTGGAAACCTCGACCTTGAAAACCGACAGCGCCCATGTCACCGGCTTGCTGCGCTTGCGCATGTTGGGTTGCCAGTTGTCCATCGGCGACTTCGGCACGGGCGGCACCAGCCTGCAGCATTTGCTGGAACTGCCTTTTACCGAGCTGAAAATTCCCCCGGCGTTTGCCTGCGGGATGGCCAATGATGACCGCAAGGCCGCTGTGGTGGCGGGCGCCATGAGCATGGCAGCGCGCCTGGACGTTGCCGTGGTGGTCACCGGCGTGGAAACCGCCGCCGACTATCACGCTGTGGGCGAACTGGGCGCGGCGTGGCTGCAAGGCTGCTTTATCGCCCGGCCGATGGACGCCGCGGCGCTCAAGCAATGGATCGCGTTCCAGGCTAGGCCAGCCCGTGTTCCTGCACGTAAATAAACAGGGCTGCATCGTTGGCCAGCCCCAGCTTGCGCATGGCGCTGACTTTTTGCGCGCTGACGGTTTGCTTGCTGCGATGCAGGTGCGCGGCGATCTCGCCCACCGTCATGCCACTGGCCAACAGGCGAATCACCTCCAGTTCCCGGGGTGACAGGTGCTCCTGGGAATGCAGGCGATCAGCGCCGACTTCCCCGGCCAGGCTCAGCGCCTGGCGGATGGTCTGGGCCACATAGGTGCGTTGTTGGCGCACCTGGCGGATCGCCTGGGGCAGCTCATCGGCCAGGCTGGCCTTGCTCAGCAGGCCCATCACACCCAATGCCAGGATGGAATGAAACAACCCGGCATTGTTGAGCATGGTCACCACCACAATGGGCAGGTGCGGATAGTGCCGGCGCAGTTGCTCGATCAAGCGCAGCCCGTCGGCCTGGGGCTCGACGGGCATCATGAAGTCGGTCACCACCACATCGCAGGCACAGTGTTGCAACAACGCACTGAGGGCCTGGGGGGAATTGGCCTCGCCGACGATGCTGATGTGCGGGTCACGTTCGAGCACGGCGCGCAGGCCAATCAGGAAAATCGGGTGATCGTCGGCAATCACGATACGCAAGGGCGGTTCAGACGCAGCTCTCAAGGCAGGCTCCCGGGACAATCCAGGGATTCTAGCCTGTGCGCCGTTGTTTTTTCTCTGTCATCTTTTCCGTGCATGCTCGTTTTCCTCAAGCAGTGGATTACACAAAAGGTAGAACTTTCTGCTTTGAGCACGGGTCACTTGAATGTCAGCCTCTTCGTGACATTTTTGTTTTTCGAACCTTTTTCGAATGATTGAGTGGTGATCGAGATGGAAAGTATCAACCTATTGCTCAGCCAAGCACTGAGCCCTTATCAGGTTACGCTGACCTCTGCCGGTATGCGCGACGACTGCCTGGTAACCGTGAAGAACCCCGGTGGCGCCATCGTGGTTGAACGTGAAGTCGATCGTGCGCAATTGAGCGACAAGCGCGCGCTGGTGGATGTGGTGGATTGCCTGCTCCGCGACCTGAAAATCGCCGAAGGGCGCCTGGAACCTTCAGTCATCGCTGCCTTGCGCAACGCCTCCCAAACCCGTGGCGGCGCACTGGCATGAAACATTATTTTTCTTCGGAACCTTCCTACAAGGTGGTCAGTCAGAGTTTGTAACAGCAAGAGCAGGCATTGTGCTCCGGTGTTTGTCGCTTGCTGTGCGGGTCTTTTTGTAGACCACGTTTAACCCCGAGTTGTCTCCCCACTGCTCGGGGTTTCTTTTTGCCTGGGATTTGTCAGATCGCGCCATCCTCGCGCAGGCGAGTGATAGCCGCCGCGTCGTAGCCCAGGGCATTGAGCACCAGGCTGTTGTGTTCACCCAGTTGCGGGCCGACCCATTCGCAACTGCCCGGTGTGTCCGAGAGCTTGGGCACGATGCCGGGCATCTTGAAATCCTTGCCGCCCGGCAACTGCGCCTTGAGGAACATTTCCCGGGCCAGGAATTGCGGGTCGCCCAGCATGTCTTCGGCGCTGTAGATGCGGCTGGCGGGTACCTCGGCTTTATTCAGATGTTCAATCACCTGGTCGAGCGACAGCGAATTGACCCAGCGATCAATCACGCCGTACAGCTCGTCGCGGCGAGCGTCACGCCCGTCATTGCTGGCCAGTGCAGGGTCGTTCGCCAGGTCGTCACGGCCGATCACCCGCATGAAGCGCTTGAAGATCGCATCGCCATTGGCGCCGATCTGCACATGCTTGCCGTCTGCGGTGGTGTGGATCGAGGACGGGGTGATGCCAGGCATGATGTTGCCGGTGCGCTCACGGATAAACCCGAACACATCGAACTCGGGGATCATGCTTTCCATCATGGCGAAGATGGCTTCATACAGCGCCACATCCACCACTTGGCCCAGGCCGCCGTTGACTTCGCGGTGACGCAGCGCCATCAGCGCGCCGATCACTGCCCACAACGCGGCAATCGAGTCGCCGATGGAGATACCGGTGCGCACGGGCGGGCGGTCCTCGAAGCCGGTGATATAGCGCAAGCCGCCCATGGACTCGCCCACCGCGCCAAACCCCGGCTGGTCCTTCATCGGGCCCGTCTGGCCGAAGCCCGAGAGGCGCACCATCACCAACTTGGGGTTGAGGGCGTGCAGGGTTTCCCAGCTCAGGCCGAGTTTCTCCAGCACGCCTGGGCGGAAGTTTTCGATCAGGATGTCGGCGTCGGCCAACAGTTGCTTGAGGATCGCCAGCCCCTCAGGGTGCTTGAGGTTGAGGGTCAGCGACTGCTTGTTGCGCGCCTGCACGAACCACCACAGCGAAGTGCCTTCATACAGCTTGCGCCATTTGCGCAGCGGGTCGCCGCCGTCCGGGGATTCGACCTTGATCACCTCGGCGCCGAATTCGGCGCAGATGCGCGAGGCAAACGGGCCGGCGATCAAGGTGCCCAGTTCGATGACTTTCAGGCCGGCAAGTGGTTTGGCAGTGAGCGACATGGGGATCCTTACAAGCGCGGGACGATGATGTACTGCTTTTTAACATAGGCGAGCCGCGCGGATGCAGCGCAGTATTCGTTCAATGCCCTCGCCATCGGTTAGACTGGCCGCCTTTCCTTGTCTTTAGAAGCCCGTTCATGGCCCAGCCGTCCACGACCTACAAATTCGAACTCAACCTCACCGACCTCGACCGCTCGGTGTACGAGAGCGTCAAACAGACCATCGCCCGCCACCCTTCGGAAACCGAAGAGCGCATGACCGTGCGCCTGCTGGCCTACGCCCTTTGGTACAACGAGCAATTGGCGTTCGGGCGTGGCCTGTCGGATGTAGACGAACCGGCCCTGTGGGAAAAAAGCCTGGATGATCGTGTTTTGCACTGGATCGAAGTCGGCCAGCCGGATGCCGACCGCCTCACCTGGTGCTCGCGCCGCACCGAGCGCACCAGCCTGCTGGCCTATGGCAGCCTGCGCGTGTGGGAAGGCAAGGTGGTGCCGGTGGCCAACAACCTGAAAAACGTGCATATCGCTGCCGTGCCCCAGGAAGTGCTGGAGACCCTGGCCAAGGACATGCCGCGGGTGATCAAGTGGGACGTGATGATCAGCGAAGGCACGATCTTTGTGACCGATGACCGTGGCCAGCATGAAGTGCAACTGCAATGGCTGGTCGGCGAACGCGGTTGAAAAGGTGGGAGCTGGCTTGCCTGCGATGGCATCCACTCGGCGTGCCTGATGTACCGAGTCGTATGTATCGCAGGCAAGCCAGCGCCCACATTTGATCTTGTTGCGTTCACTATCTGTGTTTAACCGATGTATTAGAAGAGAAGCTCCCGTCACCCCATGCGTATCGATCCCCGCCCATTGCCCGCCGTCCTGCCTTTTCTCGGTGAACTGCCACCGCTGTTGACCCGCCTTTACGCCGCACGCGGGGTGCAGTCGGAGGCCGAGCTGGACAAGAGCCTGGCGCGGTTGATTCCCTATCAGCAGCTCAAGGGCATCGACGCCGCGGTGGACTTGCTGGTGACGGCCTTGGAGCAGCGTCAGCGCATCCTGATCGTCGGTGACTTCGACGCCGATGGCGCCACAGCGAGCACCGTAGGCACCCTGGGCCTGCGTTTGCTCGGGGCGGCCCATGTCGACTACCTGGTGCCCAACCGCTTCGAATACGGCTACGGCCTGACCCCGGAAATCGTCGCGGTGGCGCTGCAGCGAGAGCCGCAGTTGCTGATCACCGTGGACAACGGTATCTCCAGCGTCGAAGGCGTGGCGGCGGCGAAAGCGGCAGGGTTGCAAGTGCTGGTCACCGACCATCACTTGCCCGGCGATGAACTGCCGGCCGCCGACGCCATCGTCAATCCGAACCAGCCGGGCTGCGGGTTTCCCAGCAAGGCCCTGGCCGGTGTCGGCGTGATCTTTTACGTGCTGATGGCCCTGCGCGCGCGCTTGCGCAGCCTGGGTTGGTATGACAGCAAGCCCCAGCCGAACATCGGTGAACTGCTCGACCTCGTGGCTCTGGGCAGCGTCGCTGACGTGGTGCCGCTGGACGCCAACAACCGCATCCTCGTGCATCAGGGGCTGGAGCGTATTCGGGCCGGTCGGGCGCGGCCGGGGATCAAGGCGATCCTGGAAGTGGCCAAGCGTGATCATGCGCGTATCACCTCCACCGACCTGGGTTTTATCCTCGGCCCGCGCCTGAATGCTGCCGGACGCCTGGATGATATGAGCCTGGGCATTGAATGCCTGCTTACCACAGACTTCGCCGCCGCACGAGAAATGGCCGCGCAACTGGACGGCATGAACCAGGACCGTAAGTCCATCGAGCAAGGCATGCAGCGCGAGGCCCTGGCCCAGCTCAAGGACCTGCCGGTGGAGTCGATGCCGTACGGCTTGTGCCTGTTTGATCCGGAGTGGCACCAAGGGGTGATCGGGATCCTCGCGTCACGTATGAAGGAGCGTTATTTCCGCCCGACCATCGCCTTCGCCGATGCCGGTGATGGCCTGCTCAAGGGCTCTGGACGCTCGGTGCAAGGCTTTCATATCCGCGATGCACTGGCGGTCGTCGCCAGCCAGCACCCCAACCTGATCACCAAGTACGGCGGCCACGCCATGGCGGCGGGGCTGACCTTGCCCGAGGCCAACTTCCCGTTGTTTGCGCAAGCCTTCGATGCCGAAGTGCGCCGGCAACTGCGCGAAGAAGACCTCACCGGTCGCCTGCTTTCAGACGGCACCCTGGCGGTGGAAGAGTTTCACCTGGAACTGGCCCGCGCCCTGCGCCATGCCGGCCCGTGGGGGCAGCACTTTCCCGAGCCGTTGTTTCACGGGGTATTCCAGTTGGTGGAGCAGCGGGTGGTGGGTGAGCGGCATTTGAAAGTGGTGCTCAAGAGCGAATGCGGGTCGGTGAAGCTCGATGGCATCGCCTTTGGTGTGGACCGCGAAGTGTGGCCAAACCCGACGGTGCGTTGGGTGGAATTGGCCTACAAGCTGGATGTGAATGAGTTTCGTGGCAATGAGACGGTGCAACTGATGATTGCGCACATCGAACCGCGCTAGTTTTCATCAACACCACGTACCACTGTGGGAGCGCGCTTGCCCGCGATGACGGAGTGTCAGTCAACGCTACTGTGACTGAGCCACCGCTATCGCGGGCAAGCCCGCTCCCACATTGGGTCTTGGATTAAGCTGGAATTATTCGGCTTTGGCCTGATGCTTGACGATAATATCCACCAACCGCTTGGCCAGCGCCGGGTAGTTCTCATCGAAGTGATGCCCGCCCGGCAGCTTCATGGCTTCGCCCACGGCGGTCTTGTCGGTGCAGCCACTCTCGTCGACTTCTTCGGCGCCGTAGATGCACACGACTTTCTCAGGTGGCAGCTTGGCCATTTCCGGGCCGGTGGCGGCTTCTTTGCCGGCGTTGCCCAGCCAGCCTTCCACTTCGATTTCAAAGCTGCCGGTGCGGGCGAAGGCCAGCAGGATGATCGCGTCCACCCGTTGCTGTTCGTTCTCTGGCATACGGTTGTAGATCGCCGGCAATACGTCGGCGCCGAACGAGTAACCGGTCAGCACGAAGCGCTTGGTGCCCCACTTTTGCCGGTAGTGTTGCATCAGCTCGGTGAGGTCCTTGGCACTTTGCTCCGGCGTCTTGTGCTGCCAGTAGTAGCGCAGGGTGTCGATGCCCACCACCGGGTAGCCGATCTTGGCCATCTCGCCCGCCACGTCGCGGTCCAGGTCGCGCCAGCCGCCGTCACCGGAGAGGAACAGGGTCACGGTGTCCTTGGCTTGGCCGGCAGGCACTTCCACCACCGGAATCGCCAGGCCGCCGTTGTCCGAACCGACCAGTTGCTTGCGCAGTTCGTTATTCAGCACCTGTGGGTAATGAATGTCGTAGTCGCTGATGCTGGTGGCGGCGCGCGGTGTGTCGCGTACGAAACTGGCGCTTTCATCGTCGGGGTTATCGTTCCACGCTACCAGCCAGCTGCCATGGGCGGCGGTTTTCGGCAGCGGGTCGTTGCAGCCTTCCTGTTTCAGGGCGAAGCCCACGGAGATGGCGTTGGCCTTGTCGTCGTTCTGGGTGGCCAGCCAGCGCCAGGCGAGTGCGGCGCCAGGGCCAATGCCGCTGACCAAGGTTGCCGGGCCTTTCAGCTGGGCCAGGGCGCCTTGCAGGGCTTTTTCCTGCAGTGCGCAGTCATCTTTTGGCAGCACCACCTGAACCAGTTGCGCTGAACCGCCCTGGCTCAGGGCAATCAGTTGGCTGTCGGTCAGGGTTTCGTCGGCCATCACCGCCACGGCCACGCGGGCTTTTGCGTTGCTGGCCGGGGTTACGCGGGTCATTACCGAACCGTCGGCCTGGGGCAAGTGCTCCAGGGTCGGTTGCGGAGCAGGGCGGTTCCAGTACCAGAAGCCACCCGCCGCGATCAGCGCAAGCAGCACCACTAAAGCCAATACATACCGCCAGGAGCGTCGAATCATCAGCGTTTCACCAATCCAGTCAAGCCGCCCGCGATCAGGGCGGCGGTATCGGCCAATGCCACCAGCGGATCCAGTCCTGCGGGCACGGCCATGTAACGGGGTTCCCAGTCGGGCTGGAACTTGTCTTTGAAGCGGCGCAAACCTTGGAAGTTATACAGTTGCTCGCCACGGCGGAACACCATCGAGCCCAGGCGCTGGGTCAGCGGTGCGCCACGGCGCGGTTGCAAGCCCGACAACGGCACCATGCCGAGGCTGAAGCGCGCGTAGTCGTGGCTCTTATAATGTTGAATCAGGCCCACCATCATGAACTCCATGGTCAACTTGGGCGCGTCCGGGTGGGCACGCATCAGGTCGAGGCTGGCCAGATCATGATTGTAGGTTTCGAGCAAATTGGCGAAGGCCACCGGGCGCCCTTCGAAGCGAATGATCGCGATACGAAAGTGCTTGAGGTAGTCATCGCTGAAACGGCCCAGGGAGAAGCCCTTTTCCCGCACATTCTTACCTGTAAGCCAGGCATCGGAGATGACTTTTAATTCATCCATCGGCGCCTTGCCCGGTTCGCAGATTTCCAGGGACAGGCCGTCCCGGGTGCCACGGTTCCAGGTGTAGCGCAAATCCTTCATTTCTTTGCCCTTGGCTTCCAGGTCAAAGCGTTTCAGGTCGACGCGGGCTTCTTCACCCAGTTTGATCGCGGTGAGGCCGATGTCCATGTAATACGGCAGATTCTCGGCGCGTACCTGGTAAAACACCGGACGGGCGTGGTGGATGTCGCACAGGTCGCGGAACTGCCAGATCATCTCGGCGCGCGGTTGGGTCGGGCCGATCGGGTCGTACAAAGCCACCAGGCTACGCCCGCGACGGGCATACATCAGGAAGGCTTCATCGTTGGGGTGAAACAGCAGCGCCTTG
The DNA here is from genome assembly GCF_016405475.1 of Pseudomonas sp. MF6767. Taxonomy (NCBI): domain Bacteria; kingdom Pseudomonadati; phylum Pseudomonadota; class Gammaproteobacteria; order Pseudomonadales; family Pseudomonadaceae; genus Pseudomonas; species Pseudomonas sp. MF6767. Next base: position 157,096 of record NZ_JAEKCY010000011.1, read on the forward strand.
TCGCCGGTGAGCGCCAGGCCGCCGTCAGGTTGGGACGAGGCCATCAGGATCTTGCTGGCGCGCTCCAGTTCTTCCGGGGTCGGCAGGTGGATGACCGGGCGTGCCGTGCGCAGCAGCCAGGTCAGCGACACGATCACCAGCAACACGGCGGCGCCGAGCAGCGAACGCAAACCACGCGGGGCGTTGGCGTCGAGGGTGAACTGCCACCAGAGTTGGTGACTGTAGGGCACGTCCTGATAGGCAAACAGCAGCAGCCAGATCGAGGCGCCGAGCACACAGACACTGGCCACCAGGTACAGCGGCGAAAACGGCAACTCGGTCAGGCGACTGGCGCGGTAGAACGAGCGGCGGAAGATGGCCAGCAGCACTGCGGTCATGGTCATCAGGCTGGCTTCTTCCCAGTCGAAGCCTTTAAGCAGCGAGAGCAGGGCGCCAACCAGCAGCAACACCATAGTCAGCATCCAGGCGGCCGACAACCGCCGGCGCAGGCCCTGGGCGAGCAACAGGCACAACACACCGATCAGGCTGGCACCGAAGTGCGACGCGTCAATCAGACGATGGGGAATCAGGAAGCCGATGTTTTCCAGGCGTGAGTCGATCTCTGGCGTGGCGCCGGAAAACAGCAGGACCACGCCGGACAAAAAAACCAGGACGGCCAATACTGGCGCTGCCAGCCCCGACGCTACCCGCAGGCTTTGCTGGGTCTGGAACAGGCGCTGGGCCTCGTTGACCAGCAGGAATACACAAGCGATCAACAGTGGCAGCACCACGTAGATCATGCGGTACAGCAGCAAGGCAGCAGCCAGGGGCGCGGCACCGAGTTTGTCGGCAAAGGCCGCCAGCAGGATCGCTTCGAATACGCCCACGCCGCCCGGCACATGGCTGAGCACACCGGCGGCCAGGGCCAGCAGGTACACCAACAGGAACGGGCCGAAGGGCGGCGCTTCGGGCAACAGCAGATACAGCACGGTAGCGGCTGCGGCGACGTCCAGTGCGGTGATGATCAGTTGCAGGAAAGTCAGGCGTCGGCCAGGCAGGCGCAGGGTGCGGCGCCCGGCCTTGACCAGCAGGTTGTCGGGGTAGGGCTGTTCCGGCAGGCGGCGGCGATAGATGCCGATGCACAGCAGGGCCGACAACAGCAGCACGGCGCCGGCAATGCCGCCGAGCAGGCTTTGCGATAAATGCAGGTAAGTGGAGGCGGCTGGCAAGTTGCTCAACGTGGCCAGCGCGGCCAGCGGCGGCAGCGCACAGCCCAGGGCCAGGCTGGCGAACACGGTCATGTGCGCCACTTCCGAGGCGCCGATGCCATGGCGTGCATATAAACGGTAACGCACCGAACCGCCCGAGAGCATCGACAAACCAATGGCGTTGCCGATAGCAAAGGCGGTGAAACCACCCAGGGCCAGGGTCTTGGCGGGCAATTGCACGCCGGCATAACGCGCGCCGGAGAATTCATAGCCGAGCAGGATCACAAAACCGGCGACTGCCGCCGCAAAGGCCCCCAATAGGGCAGGCTTGGGCACTTCCAGGATCGAATCGTGCAGGGCGTAGAGGTCCAGCTCTAGCAGCAGGTGCCGGCAGGCGATCAGGGCGATTGCAAACAGCAGGAGCGTCACGGCCAGGCCGATGGGCTGGCGGTACTTGCTCAACAGGTCCAGCCACCGCAAACGGGTGGGAGTGATCGGTTGTTCTGCTGTGACGGTGTCTTGTGGTTCAGACGAGTTGGCGCGCATCAATCACCTCGTGGATTGTGCGCGACAGGATGGAGGTATCCAGCCAAGTTACCAATCCCTATGGACAAAATAATTACAAATATTAACGCGGATCACCGGGCGCGGCGACTGCGGCCATTGGTCGTAGAGGGGTAGCGCTTGAGCATTGAGCATAGCGTGCAATGAGATGGACTCTGCAAACCGTCTACGGTTTCATGAAAGATGCCATGCCATTGTTTCAGAAGAACTTTTTCGCCAGATACAAAAAAGGCCACTCTTTCGAGTAGCCTTTTTTGATGTTTGGTTGCGGGAGCCGGATTTGAACCGACGACCTTCGGGTTATGAGCCCGACGAGCTACCAGACTGCTCCATCCCGCGTCTGTGGGCGGCATTCTACAGCCCAATGGCGGGGTGTCAACCGTTAATGAGCCGATCGCTGAAATAAGCGCTAATTATTCTGAAATCAAGGTGTTGGGCGCATTCTGCAAGGGAAAACAAGCGCGCACAAAAAAGGCCACTCTTTCGAGTAGCCTTTTTTGATGTTTGGTTGCGGGAGCCGGATTTGAACCGACGACCTTCGGGTTATGAGCCCGACGAGCTACCAGACTGCTCCATCCCGCGTCTGTGTGTCGGCATTCTACAGAGGAGCGCGAGTGTGTCAACCTGTGAATCGAAGAAAAGCGCTTTTGCTTCAATCGGTTAGCGCTTGATGAGGGCTTCTTGAGGGCTTGAAGCCAGGCAGGGCAAGGCTTTCAGCTCTATTGGGATGCGGGGTTCGATTGAGAAAATATATTCATCTACGAAATTTCCTACCGCTCAGACAGAAGATTCAAACTACTGGTGCTATATACAGGGGTGAGTGCGATACTGGCCACCCGTTGGTTAACACCCCGTTTATATGACGCAGCGCAAAATCATCCACGTCGACTGTGATTGCTTCTACGCCGCCATCGAGATGCGCGACGACCCGAGCCTGGCGCAAAAGCCCTTGGCTGTCGGTGGCTCGGCAGATCGGCGCGGCGTGATCGCCACCTGCAATTATGAGGCGCGGGCGTATGGGGTGCGTTCGGCGATGTCGTCACGTCACGCCCTGAAGCTGTGCCCGGACTTGACCATCGTCAAGCCGCGCATGGATGCCTATAAAGAAGCGTCGAAAGAAATCCAGCTGATTTTCCGCGACTACACCGACTTGATCGAGCCGTTGTCGCTGGATGAGGCTTACCTCGACGTGTCTGACAGCCCGCATTTTGGCGGCAGCGCCACGCGTATTGCCCAGGACATTCGGCGCCGGGTCTCCAACCAGCTGCATATCACTGTGTCTGCCGGCGTGGCGCCCAACAAGTTTTTGGCCAAGATCGCCAGCGACTGGAAAAAGCCCAACGGCCTGTTTGTGATCACGCCGGATCAAGTTGAAGACTTTGTCTCGCAGTTGCGTGTCAGCAAGCTGCATGGCGTGGGCAAGGTCACCGCTGACAAGCTGGCGCGCCTGGGCATCGAAGACTGCCTGCAATTGCGCGACTGGAACAAACTGGCGCTGGTGCGCGAATTCGGCAGTTTTGGAGAGCGCCTCTGGAGCCTGGCCCGTGGGATTGATGATCGTGTAGTGCAAAACGACAGCCGGCGGCAATCCATCAGTGTAGAAAATACCTTCGACGTGGACTTGCCCGATCTTTCAAGTTGCCTGGCGAAACTGCCGGAGTTGATGGAGACCCTGGCCGGGCGCATGGCGCGTATCGACAGTAGCTACCGGGCGGGCAAGCCGTTCGTGAAAGTGAAGTTTCATGACTTTACCCAGACGACGCTGGAGCAGGCGGGGGCAGGGCGGGATCTGGAGAGTTATGAACAGTTGATGACCCAGGCGTTCAATCGCGGGGGCAAGCCGGTGCGGTTGTTGGGGATAGGCGTACGGTTGCTGGACCTGAGCGGCGGCAACGAACAGCTCGAGTTTTCCTGGTAAAAACCCGAAATAAATGTGGGAGCTGGCTTGCCTGCGATAGCCGTGTGTCAGTCACGAATGCTTTAACTGATACACCGCTATCGCAGGCAAGCCAGCTCCCACAGTTTGATCTTCACAGGTATTGAGCGATCAGCGTGCGCCGGGATCCGCCACCAAACGCCCCCCATCCTTGGTCAACGCCTGCACAAACTCCTGCTGCAACTCCGGATCATTGCGCGTCAGTTCGATCAGGCTTTGTTCCAGCTCGCTGGCTTCTTCTTCCAGGCCCAGCTCCGACAGGCGTTTGACCCGGTGTACCCACTGGTTCACTTCGTCATCTTCCAGGTCGTCATAGATCAGGGCATGGGCTTCGAGCAGCTTGCTGCGCAGCGTGTTACTGACCGCCAGGGTCGAGTCGGTATGCACGTCGTCCTGGCCATCCGCCACAGTGATTTTCAGCGTGGTGACGCGGTTCAGGTCCTGCTCGGCAAAGGGGCTGTCCAACAGGTTAAGGCGCAGGATGCCGTTACGGTCGGTGGTCAGCTCATGGGTCTGCTTGCCGGCAGTGACTTGCACCGGGCGCTCGCTCCAGGGCAGGCTCGAATACTCCAGGCGCTTGTCACGCTGGACTTCATCGATAGCCGCCAGGTTCTGTTGCGCACGGCCGTGGGATTGCACGTTCATGAACGGGTTGATGCCGTCCACGCCATAGCTCAACCAGTCATGGGTCACACTCGTGGGCAGGTTGCCGAGGGCGAAGATATTCGCCACGTTGGCACCCACGCCCGCCACCAGCGCCACGGCACCCAAGGGCATCTCGTAGAGTTTGCGCCAGGGCTGGTAGGGCGTGTAGCGGTCATAACGACGGGTGACTTCGAATTCGGTGACCTCGAAGGTCTTCTGCTCATGAATGCGAACCCGGCGTTGCGGCAGTTCCAGCACTGTGGGTTCGCCTACATCGATCTGCAGGCTGTGGCCGAGCAACTTACGCTCGACCCGCTCCTCGTGCTCACTGCGTTGCGACATCTGATTGGCGCAGCCGCTGACCAGCAGGGCGCCGCACAAGGCGGCGCCCCCCAGGGCTCTGGTGTTTCGCTTGAACATGACTTCTCTTGATCTGGTTTTCAGCGACGAATACGCGCCTGGAGGAAAGACAGCACGTCAGCCACCGGCAACGGTTGGGCTTCGGCTTCGGTCCGGCTCTTGTATTCCAGATTGCCATCCGCCAGGCCGCGGTCACTGACCACGATCCGGTGCGGGATGCCAATCAGCTCCATGTCGGCGAACTTGATGCCCGGGCTGGTTTTCTTGTCCCGATCATCGAGCAGCACTTCAAAACCGGCAGCGGTGAGTTCCGCATACAGTTTGTCGGTGGCTTCGCGTACTTGCTCGGTTTCATAGCGCAATGGCACCAGGGCTACCTGGAACGGCGCCAGCGCGTCACTCCAGATGATGCCTTTCTCGTCGTTGTTCTGCTCGATGGCAGCGGCAACCACGCGGGATACGCCAATGCCGTAGCAGCCCATGTCCAGGGTGATCGGCTTGCCGTTCTCACCCAGTACTTCGCACTTCATCGCCTTGCTGTACTTGTTGCCCAGCTGGAAGATGTGCCCGACTTCGATGCCGCGCTTGATCTCCAGGGTGCCCTTGCCATCCGGGCTCGGGTCGCCGGCCACGACGTTGCGCAGGTCGGCCACGGTCGGAACCGGCAGGTCACGCTCCCAGTTCACGCCGAAGTAGTGCTTGTCGTCGATGTTCGCGCCGATACCGAAGTCGCTCATCAGCTCGACCGAACGGTCGATGATGATCGGCAGCGGCAGGTTCAGCGGGCCCAGGGAGCCGGCACCAGCGCCAATGGCGTCGCGCAGTTCGGCATCGGTGGCCATGACCAGCGGGCTGGCCACGCCAGGTTGCTGGGCAGCCTTGATTTCGTTGAGCTCGTGGTCGCCACGGATCACCAGGGCGATCAGCTTGCCTTCTTCTTCGGCGCGCACGATCAGGGTCTTGATAGTCTTTTCAATCGGCAGATTGAATTTCTCCACCAGGGCCGCGATGGTCTTGGTGTCTGGCGTGTCGACCAGGCGCAGTTCCTCGGTGGGAGCAGGGCGCGAGGTTTCACGTGGTATGGCTTCGGCCTTCTCGATGTTCGCCGCGTAGTCGGAACCGTTGCTGAACACGATATCGTCTTCGCCGGACTCGGCCAGCACGTGGAATTCGTGGGAGCCGGCACCGCCGATGGAGCCGTTGTCCGCTTCAACCGGGCGGAACTTCAGGCCCAGGCGCGTGAACACGTTGCAGTAGGCCTGGTGCATGCGGTCGTAGGTCGCTTGCAGGGAAGCCTGGTCGGCGTGGAACGAATAGGCGTCCTTCATGATGAACTCGCGGCCACGCATCAGGCCGAAGCGTGGGCGGATCTCGTCACGAAACTTGGTCTGGATCTGATACAGGTTGAGCGGCAACTGCTTATAGCTACTCAGCTCGTTGCGCATCAGGTCGGTGATGACTTCTTCGTGGGTCGGGCCGGCGCAGAAATCGCGGCCATGACGGTCTTTAAAACGCAGCAACTCAGGGCCGTACTCTTCCCAGCGCCCGGATTCCTGCCACAACTCAGCCGGTTGGGTGCTCGGCATCAACACTTCCAGAGAGCCGGCCGCGTTCATTTCTTCACGAACGATGGCTTCGACCTTGCGCATCACCTTCAAGCCCATGGGCAACCAGGTGTACAGGCCCGAGGCCAGTTTGCGGATCATACCGGCGCGCAGCATCAGCTGATGGCTGATCACAACCGCGTCGGAAGGCGTTTCTTTCTGTGTGGCGAGCAAATATTGACTGGTACGCATGGTAGGCCGTTGTCGGTTGCTTGGACTTGAAATGACTTGGGATTGTACGGGCGCAGAGTGCTGGAGTACAGGTATCAGAATGCAGAGGGGTCTGTGGGAGCGGGCTTGCTCGCGAATGCGGCGTGTCAGCCTCCGAGTCTTGGACTGACCCACCGCATTCGCGAGCAAGCCCGCACACACATGTATCAGTCTTCCGGCGGGGGATTCAGTCGGGCGCGGCGGTTCTCCTGGAACCAGTGCAGCGCAATCAGGAGCAGCGTCGGCACACCCAGCAGGCAGGTGATCATAAAGAAGTTGTGATAACCGAACTTCTCCACCATCACCCCTGAATAGCCGCCGATCAAACGCGGCAGCAACAGCATGATCGAACTGAGCAGCGCATATTGGGTGGCGGAGAACTTGAGGTTGGTGAGGCTCGACAGGTACGCCACGAACGCCGAAGTGGCCATGCCCGAACTGAAGTTGTCCAGGGAGATGGTGACGATCAACATCTGCAGGTCGGGGCCCATGTCGGCGAGCATCACGAACAGCAGGTTGGTACCGGCCGAGGCCACGCCGCCGATGAACAGGATCGGCAGTATCCCGAACCGCACGATCAATAGGCCGCCCATGCCGGCGCCGAGCAGGGTCATGATCAGGCCGAAGATCTTGCTCACTCCGGCGATCTGGTCCTTGGTGAAACCCTGGTCGATATAGAACACGTTGGCCATGACGCCCATCACCGTGTCGGACATGCGATAGGTGGCAATCAGCCCGAGCAGCAGCAGCGCCTGCCAACGGTAGCGCAGGATAAAGTCGTTGACCGGCGTGAGCACGGGCGCCAGGCCCCGGCGGCCCATGGCTGAAAGGCACAGGGTAGTGAGGATGATATAGAGGATGGCGCGCAGGAACGCGCGGTCTTCCATCAGCAGTTCCCACAAACTCACGCCCTGGAACAGCACGCTGGCGAAGTCGGTGTTGTACAACTGGGTGAACATCGCCGGTACCGAGACCAACAGCACGATCAGTACAAACACCGACACCAACTGGTGCATGAAACTGTAGCGTCCGGCCTGCAACTGGGTGCGCAGTGGCACATCAGGTTCACGCATGAGGAAGGTGGTGAGCAACGCCGGCACCATCAACACGCCGAACAGCACATAGGTGCCGGTCCAGGCCGAGTGTTTATAGTTGAAGCCGGTGGAGCCAAAGCCTTCGGCAAAGAACAGCGCACCGGCGGTAGCCAGCAGGGCGGCAATGCGATAGCCGGACATGTAGCTTGCCGCCAGGGCGGCCTGACGGCTGTCGTCGGCGATTTCCAGGCGGTAGGCATCCACGGCGATATCTTGGGTGGCCGACGCGAAGGCGACGATCACCGCAATGGCGATCAACCAGGACAGGTGTTTTTGCGGGTCACAAAAGCCCATGCCGATCAATCCGAGGATCACCAGCGATTGGGCCAGCACCAGCCAGGAGCGACGACGCCCCAGTTTGCCAAGCAACGGCAGGCGCCATTGGTCGAGCAGCGGCGACCAGACCCATTTGAAGGCGTAGGCCAAGCCGATCAGGCTCGCATAGCCAATGGTCTCGCGGGCCACACCGGCTTCACGCAGCCACACCGAAAGCGTCGAAAACACCAACATGTAAGGCATGCCGGCGGCGAAACCGAGCAACAACAGCACTAACGTCGAAGGGCTGGCATAGGCGGCGAGCGCGGCGCGCCAGGTTTTACGGGGCATGGGCTGGAGTCTGCCTCAGATTTGCGGAAACAAAGCGCGCACTCTAACCGCTGTGCTCTACCGGGCGCCAGCCATGACGCTGAATATCAACACGATTGTTCAGGATGGTGACGCCTTCGCTACGTAAACGCGCACGTTGTTCGTCACCCGAGGCACTGCCCACCGGCAAACTTATCCGACCACCGGCAGCCAGCACCCGATGCCAGGGCAACCGCGTGTCTTGCGGCAACTGGCTCAGGGTGCGCCCGACCCAGCGGGCAGCCCGCCCCAAACCGGCCAAGTGGGCCAGCTCGCCGTAACTCACCACGCAGCCTTCGGGCACCTGCGACAACGTCAGGTAGAGTGCGGTGCGGCGCATCTCGGCGGGGCTTTGTGGCGTATCGGCGGGTAGGATCACTGTGGGGATATCCGTTGAGATCGTCGTTGTTTTGTCAGAAACGTCTGTAAACATGACGATGAGTATTGAACTCAATATAAATCCTTGAGTCAGTTCTAGCCATGTAACACTATAACGCCCCTTATTTTCGCCAACCCTGAGTCCCGTACTTGCTTATGTTGTCCAGAACCCTGTTGTGCCTTGCTGTTTTCAGTGCTTCCACGCCCTTGCTCGCCGATACCGTCTGGTTGAAAAACGGTGACCGGCTCACCGGCAAGATCAAAGTCTTCGACGGTGGCAAGTTGCTGATCCAAACCGACTACGCAGGCTCCATTCCGGTGGACTGGAAGCAGGTCAAAACCCTGGAAAGTGACCAGGAGCTGCTGGTCAAGCAGGACGCCTACAGCGGTGAAAAGGCCAAGTCCTTGCAGGCATCGGATGACGGCAAGGTGGTGCTGGCCAATGGCGAGGCGCCCAAGACGGTGGAACTGGCAAGTATCCAACAGATCATGAAGCCCAAGCCCGTGATCGAAGACCTGGTTTGGAAGGGTAATGTCGACCTAGCGCTGGACTACAAACGCGCGGACAAAGACACCAACGACTACGACATCGACTTCAAGACCTCGGCCCGTCACGGCCAGTGGCGTCATACGGGCAAGGGCGAATATAACCGGGAGTTCCAGGACGACGTCACCACCACCGACAACTGGGCCCTGGAATACGACCTGGACCGTTTTATCACCGAGCACTGGTTCTGGCAGGGGCGCCTGACTTATAAGCGCGACAAGGTCGAAGACCTGGCGCGCCAGCGCACCGTGGGTACCGGCCCGGGCTACCAGTTCTGGGACGATGAGTTGGGCGCGTTCTCCCTCGGATCGCTGGTCAACCGTACCGATTACGAATATGCCGACGGCGGCAAGGACAACTTCTACTCTCTGGCCATGAAGTGGAACTACAACCGCTACTTGGTGGGCAAGACCGTGGAGTTCTTCACCAACGGCGAATTGGGCAAGCCTCTGGACGGTCCGGCCGATTACTCCCTGGATGCCGAGATGGGCCTGCGCTACAAAGTCACCGAATGGGCGTCCCTCAATCTCAAGGCCGAGCGTGACGTCATCAGCGGCGACTCCGATAGCAGCTTGAGCAAGACCCGTTACACCGCAGGCTTCGGCGTGGCCTGGTAAACCGGCGTCGGCCACTCTGGCAACCTGCGCAGATATTGATTACCTTGTGTTGAGATCCATTCCCATATGCCATGGGCGGCGGAACACCCGAGGAGTCATCTATTGAGCACGCAGGTTGCCAAGAACGCCCGAGAGCTGTTGCTCAAGGAATACCGTGGGGCGCTCGCCACACAGTCCAAAGCCATGCCCGGCTTTCCCTTTGGCTCGGTGGTGCCCTACTGCCTGGACGAGCAGGGCCGCCCGCTGATCCTGATCAGCCGCATTGCCCAGCACACCCACAACCTGCAAAGAGATCCCAAGTGTTCGCTGTTGGTGGGTGAGCGCGAGGCCGATGATGTGCAAGCCGTGGGGCGCCTGACCTACCTGGCCGAAGCCGAGAAGCTGGAAGACCCGGCCGTCATCGAAGCTGCGGCCGAGCGCTACTACCGCTACTTCCCTGATTCGGCCAACTACCACAAGGCCCACGATTTCGATTTCTGGGTGCTCAACCCCGTCCGTCACCGTTACATCGGTGGGTTTGGCGCGATCCATTGGGTCGACCAGTTAACCTTGGCCAACCCGTTTGCGGGCAAGGCCGAGCGCAGCATGATCAAGCACATGAACAGCGATCACACCAAGGCCATCGCCCATTACGTCGACCTCGGCGGTTTGCCGACCAGCGAGCCGGCACAGCTGGCCGGCATCGACAGCGAAGGCATGCACTTGCGTATCGGCCAATCCTTGCACTGGTTGCCTTTCGAGACGCCTTGCAACACACCGACACAAGTACGCGAAGCCCTGGTTTCATTGGCTCACGCCGAGGTGTGGCCGAAAAAAACCACGGTTGACGCTTGAATTTACACAACGGCGACGTCATCTAAGGTGGACTGGCAAGGCATTCTTGCGTTGAGGAACCATTTGATGCGCCCTTTTTTATTGCTCTTTCTGCTGTTCCCGGTGCTGGAGCTGTTCGTATTCGTTAAAGTCAGCGGTGCGATCGGGTTTTTCCCGGCGCTGTTGCTGATCATCGTAGGCTCCATGCTCGGCGTCCTGGTGCTGCGTGTCGCCGGCCTGGCGACCGCGTTGCGTGCCCGTGAAAGCCTGAACCGCGGCGAACTGCCGGCCCAGACCATGCTTGAGGGCCTGATGATGGCCCTGGCCGGTGGCTTGCTGATCCTGCCGGGCTTTATCAGCGACGTGCTTGGCCTGGTGCTGTTGCTGCCATTCACCCGCAAGCTGCTGGCCGGCAAAATGCGCCAGCGTGCTGAAGAGGCGGCGATGCGCCAGCGTGCGTTCGCCGACGACCTGCAACCCCGTGGTGGCCCGGCTCCACGCCAACCCCTGGGGCGTGAAGGTGATGTGATCGAAGGCGAGTTCGAACACCGCGACCCTAAGTAACCGCTTCACTGGCACGGCACCTTCGGGTGCCGTGTTGCATTTACCCTTGAGCCGACACAAAAAATTTCATCCTCGGCCCCTTGTAATAAGCCTGGGCGCCCTTATGTAACGGTCACCGCAAGGTTTCTGGTGGTGACACTAGACAGACTTCCGCGTCTCGCCCAGCGAGCCGCGACCGGCACCGCCGGAATTTAACCCGCCGGATTGAACCGGCCGATGAAAAACACAATTAGGAGAGATCGACAATGAGCAAGCTTCGTCCTCTGCACGACCGCGTCGTCATCCGTCGCAGCGAAGAAGAAAAGAAAACCGCTGGCGGGATCGTTCTGCCAGGTTCGGCTGCTGAAAAAGCCAACCACGGTGTGATCGTCGCTGCTGGCCCAGGCAAGACCCTGGAAAACGGTGAAGTACGTGCGCTGGCCGTGAAAGTGGGTGACAAGGTTGTTTTCGGCCCTTACTCCGGCAGCAACACTGTGAAAGTCGACGGCGAAGACCTGCTGGTAATGGCTGAGAACGAAATTCTCGCTGTACTGGAAGGCTGATTTCCCCGCTCATTTTCCCGTTACTACAAAGTATTTAAGGAATATCGATCATGGCTGCTAAAGAAGTTAAATTCGGCGACTCCGCCCGCAAGAAAATGCTCACTGGCGTCAACGTGCTGGCTGACGCAGTAAAAGCGACCCTGGGCCCGAAAGGCCGTAACGTGATCATCGAGAAGAGCTTCGGCGCTCCGACCATCACCAAGGACGGCGTTTCCGTAGCCAAAGAGATCGAACTGGAAGACCGTTTCGAAAACATGGGCGCGCAGCTGGTCAAAGACGTTGCCTCCCGTGCCAACGATGACGCAGGTGACGGTACTACCACCGCAACCGTACTGGCTCAGTCGATCGTCAACGAAGGCCTGAAGGCCGTTGCTGCCGGCATGAACCCGATGGACCTCAAGCGCGGCATCGACAAGGCGACCATCGCCATCGTCAAAGAGCTGAAGAACCTGTCCAAGCCATGCGCCGACACCAAGGCCATCGCTCAGGTAGGCACCATCTCTGCCAACTCCGACAGCTCCATCGGCGACATCATTGCCGAAGCCATGGAAAAAGTCGGTAAAGAAGGCGTGATCACCGTTGAAGAAGGCTCGGGCCTGGAAAACGAACTGTCGGTTGTAGAAGGCATGCAGTTCGACCGTGGCTACCTGTCCCCGTACTTCGTCAACAAGCCGGACACCATGGTTGCCGAACTGGACAGCCCGCTGATCCTGCTGGTCGACAAAAAGATCTCCAACATCCGCGAAATGCTGCCAGTGCTGGAAGCCGTTGCCAAAGCCGGCCGCCCACTGCTGATCGTGGCTGAAGACGTTGAAGGCGAAGCCCTGGCGACTCTGGTTGTGAACAACATGCGTGGCATCGTCAAGGTTGCAGCCGTCAAGGCTCCAGGCTTCGGCGACCGTCGCAAGGCCATGCTGCAGGACATCGCCGTTCTGACCGGCGGTACCGTTATCTCCGAAGAGATCGGCCTGAGCCTGGAAAGCGCCACCCTGGAAAACCTGGGTAGTGCCAAGCGCGTGACCCTCTCCAAGGAAAACACCATCATCGTTGACGGTGCTGGCGTTGAAGGCGACATCGAGTCCCGTATCGCTCAGATCCGTGCCCAGGTTGCCGAGACTTCCTCGGACTACGACCGTGAAAAACTGCAAGAGCGCCTGGCCAAGCTGTCTGGCGGTGTTGCAGTGATCAAGGTTGGCGCTGGCTCCGAAGTTGAAATGAAAGAGAAGAAGGCCCGCGTTGAAGACGCCCTGCACGCAACCCGTGCAGCCGTTGAAGAAGGCGTGGTACCTGGCGGTGGCGTTGCGCTGATCCGTGCTCTGGAAGCCCTGACTGACCTGACCGGCGACAACGCTGACCAGAACGTTGGTATCGCTGTACTGCGCCGTGCCGTTGAAGCACCGCTGCGCCAGATCGCTGCCAACTCTGGCGATGAGCCAAGCGTTGTGGTCAACGAAGTCAAGAACGGCAAAGGTAACTACGGTTACAACGCTGCGACTGGCGTGTACGGCGACATGATCGAAATGGGCATCCTGGATCCAACCAAGGTGACTCGTTCCGCGCTGCAAGCAGCATCCTCCATCGGCGGTCTGATCCTGACCACCGAAGCTGCGATCGCTGAAGCACCGAAGAAAGAAGGCTCGGCTGGCGGCGGTATGCCAGACATGGGCGGCATGGGTGGCATGGGCGGCATGATGTAAGCCAGCCTACCCGGCGCTTTAAAAAGCCCCGCCTGCAGTGATGCAGGCGGGGCTTTTTTATGCACGGCTTGCCTTCCTCTGTAGGAGCGAGCTTGCTCGCGAAAAACGTCAACGGTAAAGCGTGCTTGCTGAGTAAACGCGGCGCCTGTGCGTTTTTCGCGAGCAAGCTCGCTCCTACAGGAGAATGCGATTAGGCCGGTACAGCAACAAGCAATACAGCCCGAGGCAGATCAGCCAGCAAAAGATCGCTGTCCACACATTGTGGGAAAAGAAATGCGCCCCTTGCAGCATACGGCTGACTGAAAACACGCTGCCCAGGCTGACTGCAAAGATGAACGCGTAGCGCGCCAGCCGCGGCCGTCGATCCCGCAAGGCAAAGAACCAGGCGAACAAGGCGAACCCGGTGGCGGCATGTCCGCCGGGCCAGCAACGGCCGGGTTTATCGGTAGGTGGGCGCGGGCTGAGCAGTTCACTGTAGGTTTCCTGGCCGCCGAACTCCTTGAGGCTCCAGGGGCATTGCACGGCGGTGATGGTTTTCAATGGCGACACGAACGCCGTCGCCATTCCCAGCGACAGCACCAGGCACACCAGTTCACGGCGGTACGGCTTGAGTCGCTGCAGCATGAAGCTGCCGACCAGGCCCAGAATCGCCAGCACCGAAAACAGGATCACCAGTTGCTTGGCACGGTCATGCAGGATGTCTTCAAGGAAGAAGCTATAGCGGCCAATGAAGCCGCCAGCCTCTGCACTGTAGAAAAGCCTGGCCAGGTCCATGTCCAGTGACGTCAGCTCCAGCAACAGCAAGGCCACTGCAGCGCTGGCAGGCAGGCCCAGGCACAGCCAAAAATCAAGCGGTTTGGAAACCGGTAAAGAGGAGGGGGATTTCATCTCGAACCTTGGTAAAAAAGCCCCGCGCTCACCTGCGCGGGGCTTTTTGATTAGCGTTTGCTTAAGACTGGTGCCTCTTCCTTGGGCGCTTTCCAGTTCAGCAGTTGCTGTTTGTAGTCGTAACTGGCGGCCTGGTAGTAGGTGATCGCCCGTTGAATCAAGGGGTCATCGCTACCGACGCGCAGCTCCTGGCTCTCGCCCAGGGCCTGGTCGTGGCGACGCAAGCCTTGGCGCGGGCTGAGGATTGCCAGGTCCTTGCCATCAAACAGACCCAGGTGCTGGTAATTGCCCACCACCACCCGTGGAGGTAATGGGTTGTCTTGCAGCAGGTTGCGGCCAAAGAATGTCGATTCGTAGCTCAGGTTGAGCAGGCCCAACAAGGTTGGCGCCAGGTCGATCTGGCTGGACAGTTGGGCGGATTCCCGTGCGTCGATCAGCTTGGGCGCGTAGATAAACAGCGGGATCTGGTAGTTGGTGATAGGCAAGTCTTCCTTGCCCGCGCTGCCGGCGGTGTGGTCGGCGACGAACACGAAGATCGTGTTATCGAACCACGGCTTCTGGCGCGCTGCCTCAAGGAACTGGCCGATGGCGTAGTCGGTGTATTTCACCGCGCCGTCGCGGCCCTTGCCGGATTTGATGTCGATGCGCCCGTCCGGGTAGGTATAAGGACGGTGGTTGGAGGTGGTCATCAGTTGCAGCAAGAACGGCTGTTGCTTGGCGTAGTCGGCGTCGGCCAGTTTCAAGGTCTGTTTGAACAGGTCTTCGTCGGCCATGCCCCAGGCGTTTTTGAACGAGATCTCCGACTCTGGCACGCTGCTCTGGTCCACCACCCGATAGCCGTTGCCGCTGAAGAACGCGTTCATATTGTCGAAGTAACCGCGCCCGCCATAGACAAACACGCTGTCATAGCCAATGGCCGAGAGCTGTTGCCCCAGGCTGGCGAACCCGCTTTCGCGGCCGATGCGCTTGACGATCGAACGGCCCGGCGTCGGCGGGATTGCCAGGGTAATGGCTTCCAGGCCGCGGTCGGTGCGCGTACCGGTGGCGTAGAAGTTATTGAAGTACAGGCTCTGTTGGCGCAACGCATCCAGATTGGGCGTGAGGTTGCGCGCATCGCCATTACTGCCCATGTACTTGGCGCTGAAGCTCTCGATGGTCACCAGTACGATGTTGGGCTTGCGCAGTGTGCCGGGGTTGGTGATGGCTCGGCGAATATCCAGCGGGTCCTGGTCGATAAAGTGGGCGTTGGGTTCACTCAGTTCGGCGCGCAACTGCTTGGCGACGACGTCGGTCGGCAGGCTTTTGTAAAACTGGGTGTAGTCCAGTTCGTTGTTACGGAACGCGGCGAAGAACTGATAGGGGCCATTGCTGGCCAATTCGTTGTTGTACGCGTTGCCGCCTTGGGTGCGCGGGCTGTCCTGGCTGACCAGTTGCAGGCTGAGGCCGGCGAGCACCAGCAGGCCCAGGGCGTTGATCACACGGCCACGCAGTGCAGGCAATGGCGCTGCCATCGCGGCATTGAAGGGTTTGCGCAGAGCCACGCTCAGAATCAACGCCAGCATTGCCAGCAGGCTCAGCAGCTTGCCGATCGGATAAGACTCCAGCAGGTTGTTCAGTACCTCATCGGAGTACACCAGGTAATCGACGGCGATAAAATTGAAGCGCACGCCAAACTCATCCCAGAACAACCATTCGGCTACCGAGGTGAACAGCATGGCGAACAGGCTGACGGTCAGCACCGCTTGCAGGAACCAGCGATGGCCACGGCGGCGCCACAGGGCGGGTGGGCATAGCAGCAAATACAGGCCAAGCGGCAAGGCTGCATAGGCGAGGAAGGCCAGGTCGTAGAGCACACCTACGCCAAACACCGGCAGCAGGTTGCCGCCGACTTCATCCAGGTGAGTGATGAGCAGCACACTGCGGGTGAGCAGGAAAACCACTAACCAGGCCCCGGTGATCAACAGCAAATAACGCATTGGCGCGGTTTTGAAAAAACCCATGTCTATGTTCCTTAGATCAATGGGGGGCGATCTTCTTCCTGAGGCTGTAGTCAGTTTGTGAAGCTATAGTGAAAAACTTGTTTGGCTCTAAAAACAGTTGAAAAGCTTTATCGGCGGGGCTCTGCGCTCTATCCCTGAGCCCCGCTTGGCCTTAAGCTGCGCGAGCCAACACGGCCGTTACCGCGTACGGAGACACTGCCCATGCGAATTCTATTGGTTGAAGACAACCGCGATATCCTCGCCAACCTGGCCGATTACCTGGGGCTCAAAGGCTACACAGTGGACTGTGCGCAGGACGGTTTGTCGGGCCTGCACCTGGCAGCCACCGAGCATTACGACCTGATCGTGCTCGACATCATGTTGCCCGGCATCGATGGCTACACCCTGTGCAAACGCCTGCGCGAAGACGCGCGCCGCGACACGCCGGTGATCATGCTTACCGCTCGCGATCAACTGGACGACCGGCTGCAGGGCTTCAAGTCTGGCGCCGATGACTACCTGCTCAAACCCTTCGCCTTGTCGGAACTGGCTGCGCGTATCGAAGCGGTGTTGCGCCGTGCCCAGGGTGGCGGGCGTCGTGCCCTGCAAGTGGGTGACCTGAACTACGACCTCGATACGCTGGAAGTCACCCGCGAAGGGCGCTTGCTCAAGCTCAACCCCGTGGGCCTGAAACTGCTCGCCGTGCTGATGCAAAAAAGCCCGCACGTTCTGCGCCGGGAAATTCTCGAAGAAGCCCTGTGGGGCGACGACTGCCCGGACAGCGACAGCCTGCGCAGCCACGTTCATCAATTGCGTCAAGTGATCGACAAGCCCTTCGCCAAACCGCTACTGCAAACGGTGCACGGTGTGGGTTATCGCCTGGCCGAGGGTCGTGATGGAGTTTAAGCAAAGCCTTGCCCAGCGCATCATCATCGCCTTCGCCTTGATGAGTGCGTTGGTGGCGGGGGCCTTCGCCATCGGCATCATCGCGACGGTGCACCTGGTGGAGGAGAAGTTGATCTCGGCTGGCCTGGGGGGTGACCTGCAGCGCCTGTTGCTGATGGACAGCGTTGAAGACTGGAGCCACCGGCCAGAACCGGACCAGCTGTTCTATTTCAGCGGCGGGCGTGGCGATTTTGAACTGCCCAAGGATCTGCGCCATCTGGACCCGGGGTTCCATGAGGTGTTTCGCGAGGCGCTGTCGTACCACGCCATGGTCGAAGTGGTCGACGGCCGGCGTTATGTATTGCTGCAAGACCAGAGCGATTTCGAAGAGCGTGAGCGCGTGCTGTTTGCGGTGGTGCTGGTGGGGTTCGTACTCAGCCTGGCGCTGGCGGCGTTCCTCGGCTGGGTGCTGGCCCGCAAGGTGATGGCGCCGGTGGTACGCCTGGCCCGTCAGGTCCGTCATCGTGACCAACTGTTGGGCCTGGCACCGCCCCTGGCGCCGGATTACGCCGCCGATGAAGTGGGCGAACTGGCGGTGGCGTTCGACGCCACCTTGGGTCGTTTACGCCAGGCGCTGTCACGTGAGCAATTGTTTACCAGCGATGTGAGCCATGAGTTGCGCACGCCCTTGATGGTCCTGGCCAGCTCCTGCGAACTGTTGCGCGAAAACCCGGCCATCGATCAGCGCGGTCGCAATCAGGTAGAACGAATTGCCCGTGCCTGTGAAGAAATGCGCGAACTGGTGCAAACCTTCCTGATGCTGGCCCGCGCCAAACACGACGACGCCGCCAGTTCGCCCCAAGGCAACCTCACCCAGGTGGCCGAGGACCTGCTCGGTATCTGGCGCGAGCCCATCGAGAAAAAAGGCCTGACGTTGATCTACCTGCCAGGCAACCCCCTGGACACCTGCTACAACACCACCTTCTTGCATGCGGTGATGGGCAACCTGCTGCGCAACGCACTGCATTACACCGAGCACGGGTTTATCCGCCTGACCCTGGAGCCCAGTGGTTTCACGGTGGAGGACTCCGGTGTCGGCATCCCCGAAGAGAAGCGCGAAGCGATGTTCGAGCCGTTCGTGCGCGGTAGCGAGAAGCGTGGCGAGGGCCTTGGCCTCGGCTTGTCACTGGTGCAGCGGATCTGCGAAAGCCAGGGTTGGAGCGTGAGCCTGAGCACCATGGAGCCTAATGGCTGCCGTTTTCATGTGGAGATCAACCCAGTCAAAACCTGACCATTCAGTCTGTCGTTTTGCTGATGCAGACTGCGTGCTTTTCGGCGAAGATGGCCCGGTGCTACTGAATGTTTCTGTAAAGTCTTGAAATGTATGCAATTGGACAGGACAAGATTTTCACAACGAGTTGACCTGTTGATCACAGTTCGCTGCTTAAGGTCGTAGGCATCAGTTACTGGAGACGTAAGATGCCTTCCCCGATCAAGCTGGAATTTTCTGATAAGTACGACGATCAACACGCCCAGAAATATTTGCTCAAGCATCAGGACAATCTGGCTCGCCGGTTGTCCCACAAGCGCGACGAGCAGTTGGCGCGCGGTGCGCTGGCCATGGCCGGCGAGCCGGGGCTGGTGTTGGACCTGCCGTGTGGCGCTGGACGTTTCTGGCCGTTGCTGGCCGAAAAACCCAACCGTTTGATTATCGGAGCTGACAATTCGGCGTCGATGTTGAAGATCGCCACCGCTGCCCAACCGGCAGATGTGGTGAAACGGGTACGCCCTTTGCAGACCTCTGCCTTTGATATCGATTTGCCAGATAACTCCGTCGACAGTATTTTCTGCATGCGCTTGATGCACCACATCGGTGATCCAGAGCACAGGCTGACAATACTTCGCGAGTTTCAACGTGTTACCCGCGACAGCGTGATTATTTCGCTGTGGGTAGACGGCAATTTCAAGGCCTGGAAGCGCAAGCGCAGCGAAGTGCGTCGTCGCAAAAAAGGTGAGCAAGAAGGTTACCAAAACCGGTTTGTGTTACCGGCTGCTACTGTCGAGGCAGAATTCGAGCAGGCCGGTTTCCGTGTTCAGGAATCCCTGGACTTCATACCGCTCTACGCCATGTGGCGAGTGTATGTATTGCGCAAGAGGTAACAGGATGGCAGTTGAGTGCGTAGTAGGCAGTCATGTAGCTCCCGAAGAACGATTTGATTTTTTCTGGCGTCAACAGGGTGAGTGGGTTGAAGAACCCAACCGCCGACGTGGTGGTGAAAGTGGCGTGCAACGGGTGATGAGCCCTAATGGCCGTTTGCTCTATTGCAAGCGCCAGACCGGCCACATTTACCGCAGCTGGCTGCACCCTTTTGGGCGTCCGACCGTGCTGCGTGAGCGTGATGCCCTCAAAGGCCTGCGTTTGCTGGATGTGCGTGTGCCGGAACTGGTGTTTTGCGAAGCACGTCGCGACCCGGAGCACCAATGGAAAGCCCTGTTGGTCACCGCGTCCCTGGACGGTTTCGACGAGATTGAAAACTGGTACGCCGCCGGTGGCCGCGAACAGTATGGCGAGGCGGTCCACGAGCGCCTGCTGCAAGAGTTGGCCGGCACCTTGGCCCGTATGCACAAAGGCCGCTGGCAACACGGTTGCCTGTATATCAAGCACATTTTCGTGCGGGTGACCGGTGAGCCTGATGCGGCGACTGTGGAAGTGGCCCTGCTGGACTTTGAGAAATGCCGCCAGCGCCTGACCGCTTATCGGGCCGCGTCCCACGACATGCTGCAATTGCGTCGCCATTCGTCGTGGAATGATACCGACTGGAAAAAACTCAGCTACTTTTACGAGACGGCGTTTGGCAGCGCTATCAAGGGTTTAACCAGATGAAGCTAGAAATAGCACGAGGTTTGTTTCTGGTCGGGGCATTGGGTGTTGCAGCCCTGGCCCTGGCGGTATGGGAACAACCTCGTACACAAGTGTTGAGTGCGGTAGACGGTGGCGGGCAATGCCTGCTGCCACGCATTGCCAAGACGAGTGTGGCGGCCAAGCCCGACCATGAACTGTTGTTATTCATGTTCGGCATGTCTCAAGCGATGAGGCCGCAAAGTTGAAACGATTCAAACCCCCGAGAAGGGCCTTGCGATGCGAGGCCCTTTTTTTACGCCTGATGCTTTAACTGTAGGAGCGAGCTTGCTCGCGAAAAAACCTGAGCACAGCGCGTATTCACGATGGACGCGGTCATGATCGTTCCCACGCTCTGCGTGGGAATGCCTCTTGAGACGCTCTGCGTCTCGTCCGTTAGCGCCAGTGACGCAGAGCGTCACGGGTTGCATTCCCACGCAGAGCGTGGGAATGATCAGCCATTTTGATGTCGTCGGTCTTTAGACCAGGTGCAGGTGGTTATCCCAGAACCCCGCCGGTAACTCCAGTGGTGTTGCCAGTAACTTTTCCTGGCGGCAGTCATAGAAGCGGCAACGCCCCTGACCGGATGTCACCACAAACCCATCCGCCACCGCACCCACCCCCGCACAGTCAGGCAAGGGCCCATCCAGGCGCAGTTCGGCGGTGTCCATGTCCCAGATAAAAAAGCGATTGCCCCGCGGTGCTGTCAACGCCACCAGGCGCAGTTCGCTATGCACCGCCACGCTGGCGGTGTAATGCCCCATCGCCTGCAACTGTTCATCCGCCACTGGGAACGCCACGAACGGCTGCCCCGGGCGCTTGATCGCCAGCAACTCGGAACGCTCCTGGGACGGGCCCATGAACTGTTGCCCGGTGAGGATGGTGCCATCGCTGGCGATGCCCATGTGCCGCACGCTGTTCATCTGCTGGGCCAGGGTTTCCTTGCTGATCAGGCTGCCGTCGCGCCGCATCAGCACCAGGCTCGGCTCCATGGCATTGAGGTTCATCTCTACCCGGCTTTCGGCTTCGGTACGAATGCCACCGTTGGCCACGATCAGCGTCTCGCCGTCGGGCATCCACGAGACTTGATGCGGGCCGATGCCGTGGGTAGATATCTCGCCGCTGTGCACCAGCCGCTCACCTTCAAACTTATACACACCCAACAGGCCGCGGCCAGGGTCGGAGGTGTCGTTCTCGGTGGCGTACAGCCAGTCACCGCTCTTGTGGATCACCGCATGGCCATAGAAATGGCGGTTGGCGTTCGAGGTGATGGTTTGCAGCAGCCTGCCATCGCGCAGGTCGATCAGGTAACTCTCGGTGCCTGGGCGACGGGCGACGAACAACGCAATCGGCAACGTCGGGTGGTTGATGATGTCATGGCAGCGCTGGCCGACCTGGGTTGCAAATACCGGCTTGCCGTCCAGGCGATAGCCGACAGCGTAGTGCTTGCCGTCGGCGTCATCGCGCGCCGACAGCAGCAGCGGGCCTTTGTCTTTGTGCTTGAACAGCGTCCAGCCACCCAAGGTGATAGCGCTGAGCAGCACGCTGCCCACCGCCAAAGCCTGTCGCCTGAGCATCATCAGTCACCGTCGTTGGCGTTGAAGCCCAGTTGTACGCCCAGCGCCTTGGCCAGTTCACCTTCATGCAGGCGGTGGACTACGTTGAGGCTGTCGTAGATGTCGTTGAGTTGCTGGCGCCCGACGTCGTCGTTCAACAGTTCGTTGAGGGTGCGCTGGTTGCTGGCGAACAGTTTCAGCGACGCTGCGTAGGCGGCGTCGATTTTCTCGGCCAGTGGCTTCTGGTCCGCCGGCAGCAGGCCACGCAGGCCTTTGTTATCGACGCCTACCCACACGGTCTGAGCCGCGGCGAGGCTGGCTTCCAGGCTCTGCAGGGACGACTGGCTGCGCCAGGCATCGGCCTGGAACGGTTGCGGGATGCCCTTGGTCTGGCGGCCCATTGGGGTGCCGAGTTTTTTCTTCAGGGTGTCCAGGGCGGTCACTTGCACGCGCAGCAGATCGGCGATGGCTTCGTGGGAATCAGCGTAGCGCTGGTTCGGAAACTTGGTCATTTGCGCGAGCATACCGTCGGTGCTGTTCCAACTGGCCAGGATCTCTTCGGCCAGGACTTTCTGGCGCTCGCCGATAGCCATCAGCAACGGGCAATAGCGGGCTTTCTGGGCTTCGTCGGCGACGTCGGGCTTGGCGTCGTAGAGGATGTATTCGTAGGCCGACAGGCCCTGCACCACCACGCTGGATTTCGCCAGGGCCGCGGCGTCGATCTGCGGCTGTGCACTGACCAGTTGCTCGACCTGGCGGCCGACCAGGTTCTTCTTGTCTGGCCAGAACTGCACCTGCCACGCCCGGTTGCCTTCGGCCAGCGGGCCGATCAGCAGCGGTTGCAACTCGGCCCAGGCTTTTTGCGCGTGCAGGAAGTCGGCGCGGGCGGTGTCCAGGCTTTCCTTGCCTTGGCAGTAGGCCAGGGCGCTGACGGCCAGTTGACGGTCGGCCTCAACCCAGCGGCTATAGGTTGGCAGGATCACTTGTTTGGCGATGGCTGCCGAGGTCACTGCTTGCGGGTCTTGGGGCGAGCAAGCGCCCAAGGCCAGGGCGGCGAGGCTGGTGAACAACAACTTGGGACGAAACATGTCGAGCTCCCTTCTGTAAGTGGGGCAAAGCTTATAAAGAATTCAGGAACGCCAGCAACGCGGCACGCTGCTCGGCATTGAACGACAACACATGTTGCTGCGCCGCTTGAGCTTCACCGCCATGCCACAGCACGGCTTCAAGCAGGTTGCGGGCGCGGCCGTCATGCAGGAACTGGGTGTGACCACTCACGGTTTGCGTCAGGCCGATACCCCACAGCGGCGGGGTGCGCCAGTCGCGGCCGGTGGCTTTGAATTCGCTACGGTTGTCGGCCAGGCCTTCGCCCATATCGTGCAGCAGCAGGTCGCTGTAAGGGCGGATCAACTGGTTGGCCAGTTCAGGTTCGGCGGCATTGGCGGCGGTGGTGAAGCTGGGCTTGTGACAGCCTTGGCAACCGGCCTGGTAGAACAGGTTCTTGCCGGCCAGCACTTGCGGCGTATCAACGTCCCGACGTGCGGGCACCGCGAGGTTGCGGGTGTAGAACAGCACCAGGCGCAGAATGTTATCGCTGACTTCCGGTTCACCCTGCGGGCCATTGCCGTTGGGCGCCTGTTTGCAGGCCACTTGGGCGTCGGTGCAGTCATCGAAGGGTCTCAGGGACGTGGTGAGGCCCATATCACCAGAAAACGCGTGAACGTTTTGTTGATTGAGGTTGGGCTGCCCGGCTTTCCAGCCAAAACGCCCGAGGACAGTTTTGGCCTGAGCGTCATCCCAGACCCAATTGGCGCGGCCCAGGATGGCCTCTTTGTCGGCGGTCTTGGGGTCGGTGTTGCGCAGGATATCGGCATCGCTGATCGCTTCGAGCAGGCCCAGGCCGATCATCGGCGGGGCGATACGCGCCGAGAAGCGTGTGTCGGGGTGCATCGGGCCGTAGCCGAGTTGGGTGATCTGCAGGTCGGGCTTGCGTAATTCAACGAGCGTGCCGTCCTTGAACCTGACGTTGACCGGTGTGTAGTCGACCCGCACCTTGCCTTCCGGCGCAATGCCAGGCACCGCCATGTCCTGGAGTTGCCCGCCGTAGACCGGCTCGGGTACCACGCCGATCTGTTCGATGAGCTTGGCGTAGGCGGGCTGCTCTGTAATAGAGGGATGGATGGACAGGCGCACCAGCATCGATACGGCATTGGGCGCGTCGGGCAGTGGCGGGTGGCCACGGCCATCCTTGATATGGCAGTTCTGGCAGGCGTTGGTATTGAACAGCGGGCCCAGGCCATCGCGCGCCGTGGTGGTGGACGGCGCAATCACCCACGGGTTGCGAAAGAAACTGTTGCCGACGCTGAAGTCCAGGCGCCGCGTCGGCGCCAGGTTGGCCGAGGGCAAGGAAAAGGCGTTCTGGTCGCGCTTGTTTACCGTCGCCGCGCCACCGGCCCGCGATTCACCCGGCTCTGCTTTCGTGAAGCGAGGGGCGTCATCGCAAGCAGTCAGGCTTAAAGCCATCAACGCTGCAGGCAGGTACAAAAGCGCACGGAACATCGAGATTCCTGGACGAGGGCAGAAAATTAAGGCGCAAAGTCTAACAGGGCAGGGCAGATTGAATAAGAGCAATTATCGTTTGGTGGCATCCCGATTCTTTCCCGCTAGAATGGCTGCACATTTTTTTATGGAGGTGGCCAATGCAGGCTCTCGACGCTTTGCTCAACCGTGTTTCCGTGCCCCGTTTGCTCGACCCGGCACCGACCCAGGAGCAGCGCGACCTGCTGTTCGCCGCCGCCATGCGCGCGCCCGATCACGGTCAACTGCGCCCGTGGCGTTTCCTCACCGTGGAAGGCGCAGCCCGTGAACAGATGGGCACGCTGTTGGCCGAAGCCGCTCGTCTGCAAGACGCCGACGCACCGCAAGCCGCCATCGACAAGGCCCAGAACGGCCCGCTGCGTGCGCCGCTGGTGGTGGTGGTGATTGCACGTGTGCAAGAGCATTTCAAAGTGCCCAAGTCCGAGCAGTTGCTGGCCGCCGCCTGTGCGGCCCACGGCATTCTGCTGGCGGCGTATGCCCAGGGTATTGGTGCGGTGTGGCGTACCGGCGAATTGTCCTACTCAGCCCATGTCGCTAAAGGCCTGGGGTTGGCGGCGAATGAAGAAGTGATTGGCTTTCTCTACCTGGGCACGCCGCAGAACCCACCGCGTACGGCGCCGAAGGAAGACCTGACGCCGTTCGTCCAGGCCTGGCCCGGCCGGTAATTCACCACTGCCCTGCTCTATATGTAGGAGCGAGCTTGCTCGCGAAGAACTCAAAGGCGCCGCGTTTATTCAGGAAGCACGCGTTATCGTTGACGTTTTTCGCGAGCAAGCTCGCTCCTACAGGGGGCAATGTTTCAGAACCGAGTCAGACCCTGAACTGATCCATCAACTTCATCTGCTGGCTGGCCAGCGCATTGAGCTGGCTACTGATCGCCGCCGACTCGGTAGCCTGGCCGGTCAGGGTTTCGGTCACGGTGCGAATCGCCGAGACGTTGCGGTTGACCTCTTCGGCCACCGCGCTCTGCTGTTCGGCCGCGCTGGCGATTTGCAGGTTCATGTCGCTGATCACGGTGACCGCGTCGCTGATCTTGCCCAGGGCTTGCACGGCTTGATGGATCTGCCCGGCATTGCTCTGCGCCTGGTGCTGACTGGAGTGCATGGTCGCCACGACGCCACGGGTGCCGCTCTGGATACGCTCGATCACCAGGCGGATTTCTTCCACCGAGTCCTGGGTGCGTTTGGCCAGGTTGCGCACCTCGTCGGCCACCACCGCAAAACCACGTCCGCTTTCCCCGGCACGTGCCGCTTCAATCGCCGCATTCAACGCCAGCAGGTTGGTCTGTTCGGCAATGCTGCGGATCACCTCCAGCACTGAACCGATTTGCTCGCTGTTGACCGCCAGGGCTTCGACTTCGCCCACGGCTTTGCTGACTTCGTCGGCCAGGGTGGTGATATCGCGGGTGCTCTGCTCGATGATCGACATGCCTTCGCGGGCCGACTGGTCGGCACCGCGTGCCGCGCTGGCGGCATTGGAGGCGCTGTTGGCCACGTCGTGGGCGGTGGCGCTCATTTCGTTCGACGCGGTGGCGACCTGGTCGATTTCACGGAACTGCACCTGCATGCCTTCGCTGGTCTGGCGCGCAATGGCGGACGACTGATCGGCCGTCCCGCGGGCTTCGGTAATGCTTTGCTTGATCTGCGCAATGGTCGGCTGCAGTTTGTCGAGGAAGCGGTTGAACCAGTTCACCAGCTCGCCCAGTTCGTCTTTCTTGGCATAGGCCAGGCGTTGGGTGAGGTCGCCGTCACCGCTGGCGATGTCCTTGAGCATGGCGGCCACGCTATTGATAGGGCGGGTCACGCCAGTAGCGGTCAGCCAGATCAACAGCAAGCCCAGCAGGCCAGCGGCGGCGGCCACCAGCAGGGCTTTGAGCGTGCCCGTTGCCTGGGCCTCGTCGAGTACGGCTTGCAGTTTTTCGTTGTCGGCCAGCATCACCGCTTTGGGCAGCTTGATCACCACGCCCCAGGATTTGGCACCGGCAATCGGCTTGAGCGGGTACACGGCACGAATGGTGTCGTCCTGTTCACGGATAACAGGCCGGTCATTGGCCAGTAGTTGCACGATCTCTTTGCCTTCGGCGCCGATACTGTCGATCAGGTTCTTGCCGACTTTGGCTGGTTCACCGCTGTAGGCGGCGATCAGGCCGGTGCTGGACAGAATCTCCAGGTGGGCGGCACCGTTGAACAGGTCTTTCTGCGCAGCATCGGTGGTCGCTTGCAGGGCGGTGAGGGCGATGTCCACGCCGACCACACCGATGACTTTGCCGTCGACGATCAGCGGCAGGGAAATGGTGGTCATCAGCACCGGTTTGCCGGCCACCGTGTCTTCGTACGGGTCCAGCAGGCACGTACTGCGCGTGTCTCGTGGGCAGGTGTACCAGATGTTGTAGGGCGTGCCGCTGAGGTTGAGGGTGGTCTTGGTCAGGTCATCTTCGACCATGATGGTGTTCTGGCCTTCGCCGCCAGCACGACTCCAGTAGCTGGAAAACCGGCCTTTTTCATTGGAGACGCGTGCCTTGTCGTCGATGAATTCGCTGTCCTTGCCATCCAGCCCGTTGGGTTCGAACGACAACCAGATGCCCAGCACTTTGGTGTTGCGCTCGAACGCGGTTTTGACGCTGCGGTTGAGCTCTTCACGCAGGGCCCCGGCTTCAAGGGAACGCTGGATGCCCAACTGACGCAGGTCTTTGATCTGGTCGGCCAGGGCTGTGACCACCAGCAGGTTTTCGCCGAAGGTCTGCTGCAAGTGGCCGGCCTGTTCGGCCGCTTTGGATTGCAGCAACTGCTCCACGCTGGCGGTGAGCATTCGTGAGCTTGAATCACTGACCAGCCGATCGTTCTGGTTGGTGTTGTAGATATTGATGCCGACCACCAGTGCAATCACACCCAGCAGACACAGGCCGGACAGCAACACGATTTTCAAGCGGATGGAGAGGGTGTCGAACATAGGTTCACTCACGAATGGACTTGTTGGAATGCACGCAGAAGAGCCAAGTCCATTCGGCGCCGTACCTGAAACATCGGCGTTACAAATCAATTCATGAGCAATAGGCGATGAGCGGTAGGAAAATGCCTACACCGGCCGTTATACGGGGCGTGCGAGCTGCTCGGGGCGGGACCAGATCCACAGGTTGCCCAGGCTCATTCCGGCAATTGCCAGGTACACCGGCCAGCCGTGATCGAGCATCACCAGCATCAGCACGGCGCACAGCAACATGCTCACGGTGGCGCTGACCTTGGCGCGGCGGGCGATGATCTTGCCATTGCGCCAGTTGGACAGGATCGGCCCGAACAGGCGGTGGTTTTCCAGCCAGGCGCTGAGGCGCGGCGAGCTTTTGGTGGCGGCCCAGGCGGCGAGCAAGATGAATTCGGTGGTGGGCAACCCCGGTATGACAATCGCCACCAAGCCGATCCCC
This sequence comes from Pseudomonas sp. MF6767, assembly GCF_016405475.1. Lineage (NCBI taxonomy): Bacteria > Pseudomonadati > Pseudomonadota > Gammaproteobacteria > Pseudomonadales > Pseudomonadaceae > Pseudomonas > Pseudomonas sp. MF6767. The sequence continues at coordinate 184,701 of NZ_JAEKCY010000011.1, forward strand.
AGGCTCACGTAGGCCAGCAGGCCAAAGAGGACTTGGGCGATTTTGGAGGAGGATTGGGGTTTGCCGGTCATGCTGCAGTTTTCTGGTGGGAAGGTTTACACATTATCAGCCATGAAATGCACCCAAGTGTGGGAGCTGGCTTGCCTGTGATTGCGGTGTATCAGGTTAAACATCTGGCGCTGACCCACCGCCATCGCAGGCAAGCCAGCTCCCACATTGAACCGCTGTCTACCAGAACACTTACGCCAGTTCTGGGGCGCTAGCGTACGCCTGTTCCAGCAACACGGTGAAGCGCACAAACGCATCAATCGCGCCTTTTTCCACGGCAGCTTCTTCTTCGGCACTGAATGCCAGGCCGTCGAGGGTGCGGGTGAAGCTTTTCCAGCCCTCGGCGCGACCACCGGCCGGCTCGCCCAGGTGGCGGGCACCGAAGGTTTCGCTCAGGCCCAGGCCCACGGCGCGCTTGATCAGGAACGCAGCGCCCAGCTTGGAGCCTTCGGAGACGAACAGCCAGCCCAAAGCTTCGGCTTTGCTGGGGTTGTTCACCGCACCGGCAACCGGGGCCGGGGTTTCGGTGTCCAGGTCTGCCAGGTCGAGCTTGGCGGCTTCGGCGCGGCAGCGGGCGGCCAGGTCAGGGATGACCTGGTTCAGCTCGGCATCGTTGTACAGGGCCACCAGTTCCGATTGGAACAGGTACTGGGCCACTACGAAGCGGGCGAAGTTGGCTTGGGTTTCGAACGGCGCGTGAGCTTTCACCAATGCGTCGAGCTTGGTGTGCGGCTCGTTGGTGATCTGGTTCAGGCGTTGGGAGCGCAGGCTTGGACGTTCTGCGGTGGAAGAAGTGGTCATGAAAAAAATCCTTGAGAAGAGAAGCGCCTGGGCGCCCTGAAGAGAGCTGTTATCAACTAGACGAACAAGAAGACGCGGCACAGTAAAAAATCCTCACCTCGCCGCGGATGCAATGGCGGCGAGGTGAGGCGGAAGGGTCAGATGTCCCAGATCACGTTGATCGCAAAGTTGCGACCGGGCTGGGTCAGGCGGTCGAGGTTGGCCGGGCCGGTCACACCGGCTTCGCCGACGCTGTCGTAGCTGCGCACGTCATCCCAGTTCCAGTACTTCTTGTCGGTGAGGTTGTAGAGGCCACCGTTGACGGTCACGTCTTTGCTCACCTTGTAATAAGCGGTCAGGTCGAGGATGCCGAAGCCCGGGGTCTTGAACGGGCCGTCGGTGCCGCCGTCGGGCGCGTGGAAGGTGGTGCTGTCGACGCGGTCCTGTTTTTTCACCAAGGTCCAGCTCACCAGGCCACCGTAGTTGTCCTGGTCGTAGCCCAGGCCAAACACGCCCTTGAGCGGGTTGACGCTGTTCAACGGCTCGCCATTGTCGTCGTTGCGACCGTAGGTGTAGGCAACCGAGCCTTGGGTATACAGGCCCTTCGGCGCGCCGAAGGTATCCAGGTTCAGGCGGCCCTTGGCTTCCACGCCCTTGACGGTGGCGCGCTTGATGTTGACCGCCTTGAATTGCTCCACGGTGCCGCCGACCACGGCGTTGTCTTCGTCGATAAAGTCACGGTACTTGTTGTAGTACACCGCAATATCGAAGGAGCCTTCGTCGAATTTGCCGCGAATCCCGGTTTCGATGCCTTTGCTGGTTTCTGGCTTGAGGTCGGGGTTGGGTTCGACGGTGTAGCCCAGGTTGAGGTTTTCGAAGCGACCGTACAGCGCTTTGGCAGACGGCGTACGGAAGCCCTCGGCGTATTGACCGAACCAGGTGTAGTTGTCGGTCAGGGCATAGGTGAGGCCGAACTTGGGTGTTACGCGGTTCCAGGTCTTGTCTTTGCCATCGACGGTATAGGCGCCGGTCGGGTTGACGGTGTTGAGGAATTCCTGGGTCAGCTTGGGCTTGAGCCGGGTGTAGTCATAACGCACGGCAGGCAGGAAAGTCCATTTGTCCCAGGTGATCTGGTCCTGGGCGAACAGCGAGTAGGTGTTGATGGTTGGGTCGGGGAAGTCGCTGGCCTTCTTCACGCTGTCGCTCGCTTGCGGGCTCGGCGCGCCGATGGCGGTGCAGCCGGCACCAATGGCCAGGCACGAGGCTGAGCCTTCGCGTGAACCGGTGACTTTCTGCTGCTTGAGGGTGGTGCCGTAGGTCACTTGGTGGTCGGTTTCGCCGAGGCTGAAGGCCTTGTCCAGTTGCGCGTCGAAGACCCACTGCTTCTCTTCGTAAAGGGTGTCGCGGGTACGCAGGACGCGACGGCCGGCCTGGTAGATTTCGGCGGTGGTCTGGTCGGTCTTGGCGATCTGGTAGTTGAGGCTGGTCTTGATGCGGTCGGCAATCGGCGACTCCAGGGCGAAGGTGTTTTCCAGGCCGAAGCGCTCGCGGGTAATGGTGTCGTTACCGCGACGGTCGCGGTACAGGTTCATGCCCCGGCCACCGATGAACGGACCGCCCACTGCGTTTTTCAGATTGACGTCGCGGTCATCCTTGAACTTCTCGTAGGTCAGGCCCAGGCGGTTGTCATCGCCATAGTTCCAGCCCAGCTTGGCCAGCACGTTGGTGGTGCGCGCATCTTCCGGGTTGGCGCCGGTACGGGCCAGGCCGGTGGCGTTGTTGCCATCGTAGGATTCCGTTTCGTGGCCATTGCGCTGGCTCAGGTGCAGCAAACCGTCGAAGTCTTGCACACGCCCGGCGAAGGTGCCGGAGGTCAGCCAGCTCTCGTCGGCGGAGCTGTAGCCGGTCTTCAGGCGGGCACCGACGTCCTGGCCTGGCTTGATGATGTCATCCGGGTCGAGGGTGAAATAACTCACCGCGCCGCCGATGGCGCTGCTGCCGTACAGGGCCGAGGCCGGGCCGCGCAAGATCTCCACGCGCTTGACGATTTCCGGGTCGACGTAATTGCGGCGGGTCTTGGCGTAAGGGCCGTTGAAGAAATTGTCCGGCACTTCGACGCCATCCACCTGGGTGAGGACGCGGTCGCCGTCGATGCCACGAATGTTGTAGCCCGCGTTACCCGAGCGCGTACCGGCGCCGCCGACGGAGACGCCGGGTTCGTAGCGCACCAGTTCACGGATGTTGTTGACGTTCTGGCGGTCCAGTTCTGCGCGGTCGTGCACGCTGACGGTGCTCGGTACGCTGTTCACATCCTGTTCATTGCGAGTGGCGCTGATGGTCACCTGTTGCAGGGCGAGGGCGCTGCCGGCGCTACGTTTTTCCAGCACGATGTTGTTGGTGCCCAGTTTGCGATAGCTCAGGTTGGTCCCCACCAACAGCCGGTCCAGGGCTTTTTCCGCTGGCAGCGGGCCGCGCACGCCAGGGGACGATACGCCCTGGCCCAGTTCGGCCGGCAGGCCTACTTGCCAGCCGGTCACTGCGGTGAAAGCGTTGAGTGCCGACACCAATGGCTGCTGTTCGATGCTGAACGTGTAATTGGCGTGGCTGCGAGCGGCAGGTTCCGCGGCGGTGGCGCTCATGACGGGCGCACCAGCCAGCAGGATCGCGGCGGTCAGCAAGGACAAAACGGGCGAAGCAGACCGGCGGTTGAAACGAGAGGACATCGAGAGCGCTCCGGGATACGAATCTTATAGTTGCGAACCGAACCAAATAGGAATCAGTTGCATTGGCTATAACGAGACGTATCGCCGGTTAACATCGAGTAAAAATAATTCTCATTTAGTTCAGGATCACCAGCGCCGGGTACTCCGACAGCTTGGCCGAGGTGATGTGGGCCAGGGAGCGCACCACGTCCAGGGGCTGGTCGAGGCGGTAGTTGCCGGTGACGGCGACGCTGGCCAACTGCTCGTTGTTGTTGACGATCCAGCCTGGGTAATAGCGGCGCAGCTCAGCCAGCACTTCGCTCATCGGGCAGTTTTCGAACACTAGCCGGCCCTGCACCCAGGCCAGGTCCTTGCTGGGATCGAGCTTGGCCGGTTGGCCGAAACCCTTGGGGCCGATGCGGATGCTTTCACCGGCGCTCAGGCGCACGCGGGCATCGTCGAAAGTGTTGCTCAGGTCGACATCGCCGCGCTGCACTTGAACCTGGGCTTCGCCATTGAGGTAGCGCACGGCAAAGGCGGTGTCACGCACGCTGGCGCGCACCGGGCCGGCGTCTATTTCCAGGGGCAGGCCACGGGTGGGCGCTATTTCAAAGAACGCTTCGCCCTGGTACAGGCGGGCAATGCGCTGGTGGTGGTTGATGGTGCTGGAAAATGCCGAGTTGGTGTTCAACAGTACCTTGGAGCCATCGTCCAGTTGCAGGCGCTGGCGCTCGCCGACCACCGTCAGATGGTCGGCCTGCAAACGCACCGGCAGGTTGCTGAAACTGAACAGGCCGACCAGTAACACGGCGGCGGTGGCCAGGGGTTTCCAGTGCGGTCTGATCCGGCGCCAGCCGCTGGGCTTGCGCGGTGCGGCGAGGGCCACGGCGGCGCTGTGTACCGGCGCGTCACCCCAGGCGGCCTGGGCCTTGCTGAAGGCGTGGACATGCGCCGGGTCCTGGGCCAGCCAGGCGTCGAACGCGGCCTGCTGCCCAGGTTGCGGGCACTGCAAGGCGATCAGCCAATCGAGGGCTTGGTCCATGGCCGCGTCTTGCAACACCTCATGAGCCAACGCATGGGGGCGCAGTTTATTCGGGTCCGTCACGGTGTTCCTCGGGTCTTCGCCACGTTCTATTCATTTTTCCTACAGCTTGGATCGACACCTCTGTCGGGTGAAGCTTAAGGCTGATCCAGCCGTTCGGCCACACCCACACAGATAGCCATGATCAATTTGAGTTCCTTTTGCACCGTGCTCAAGGACACACCCAACTGATCGGCAATTTCCTGATAGCTGCAACCGTGCAGACGGCTGAGGATGAAAATCCGCTGCTGGCGGGCGCTCAACTGGCCGAGGCTGACACTCAGGTGCTCCAGTAGCTGCTCGGCCTGGGTAGCTTCCTCAGGCGTGCTGGCCGGCGCGGCGACGCTTTGCAGGACATCCAGCGGGACATCCTCCTGCAGGGTACGCGCCTGAATCCTGCGCGAACGCAAGTGATCCAGCGCCAGGTTGCGCGCCGTCTGGTAGACAAAGGGTTCAAGGTGGTCGATTGGCCGCTCGCTGAGGGCCCGAGTCACGCGCAGGTAGGTTTCCTGCAACAGGTCCTCGGCGGTGCTGTGGTTATGCACCATGCGTTGCAGAGTTCGTAGCAGGATCACCCGTTGGGTGAGGAAGACGTGGTTGAAGCGAGATTGGCTCACAGTGATACCAGACCGATTTGCAGTTAATGATAATGCTTATCATCAACTGAAATGGCAAGTGGCACTTTGAGATGCCTTGGAGATTGTGCCGCTCGTTCCCATGCTCTGCGTGGGAACACATCCTGTGACGCTCCGCGTCACAACTTTAAGAGCAGGACGCGGAGCGTCCAGGGTGGCATTCCCACGCAGAGCGTGGGAACGATCTGGTCGATCTTGTGGAGTTACTCGGCGTTGCACAACGCCAGGCAGTTATCCAGCATACGGTTGGAGAAGCCCCACTCGTTGTCATACCACGCCAATACTTTGAGCAATTTGCCACTGACCTTGGTGTGATTGGCATCGAAGATCGACGACAGCGGGTTATGGTTGAAGTCGGTGGAAACCAGCGGCAGGGTGTTGTAGCCGAGGATCTTCGAATGCTGGCTGGCGTGTTTGAGCAGGGCGTTGACTTCATCGGCCGTGGCTTCTTTCTTCAACTGCACGGTGAGGTCTACCAGCGACACGTTGATCACCGGCACACGCACCGCCATGCCAGTCAGCTTGCCTGCCAGTTCCGGCAGCACCAGGCCCACCGCTTCAGCGGCGCCGGTCTTGCTCGGGATCATGTTCTGGGTGGCCGAGCGCGCGCGGTACGGGTCGGTGTGGTACACGTCGGTAAGGTTCTGGTCGTTGGTGTAGGCGTGGATGGTGGTCATCAGGCCGCTTTCGATACCCAGCTCGCGGTGCAGCACCTGGGCCACCGGCGCCAGGCAGTTGGTGGTGCACGATGCGTTGGAAATGATCTGGTGGGATTGACGCAAGATGTCATGGTTTACGCCATAAACCACAGTGGCATCCGCGCCTTTGGCCGGGGCCGAAATGATCACCTTGCGCGCGCCGGCGCTAATATGGGCGGCAGCCTTGTCACGGTCGGTGAACAGACCGGTGCATTCGAACACCACGTCAATCTTGTGCGCAGCCCACGGCAGGTCGGCGGGGTTGCGAATGGCACTCACGGCAATCCGGTCACCATTGACGGTCAGGCTTTCCTGATCGTGGGCAACCTCTGCGTCGAAAGTGCCGTGTACGGTGTCGTACTTGAGCAGGTGGGCATTGATCGAGCTGTCGCCCAAATCGTTGATGGCGACGATCTGCAGATCCTGGCGATAGCCTTGGGTATACAGTGCGCGCAGGACATTACGGCCGATACGGCCAAAACCATTGATTGCGATACGAAGAGTCATTGGAAGGTGCCTGTCGTCGATTTGTTGTAAGAATTACAAGATTATTCGCATAAAAATAGAAAACAAGCCTTTTTAGTGGCAATATTTTGTTCAATCTACAACGAGTGACCTGAATCAACTGGTCCGATGATCCAAACGACCCCCTGCCATCCCATGAGCCGTGGGCGTTTGATCAGCATAGACACTCAGGTCGCCACATCCGTTAGCCTGGAGTTCTATACATGCATCCCCGCGTTCTTGAGGTCACCGAACGGCTTATCGCCCGCAGCCGCGCCACCCGCGAGGCTTACCTTGCGCTCATTCGCGGCGCAGCCAGCGACGGTCCGATGCGCGGCAAGCTGCAATGCGCCAACTTCGCCCATGGCGTGGCCGGTTGCGGCACCGAAGACAAAAACAGCCTGCGCATGATGAATGCCGCCAACGTGGCAATTGTTTCTTCTTATAACGACATGCTCTCGGCGCATCAGCCCTACGAGCATTTCCCCGAACAAATCAAAAAGGCGCTGCGCGAAGTCGGCTCGGTCGGTCAGTTCGCCGGCGGCACCCCCGCCATGTGCGACGGCGTGACCCAGGGCGAGCCAGGCATGGAGCTGAGCCTGCTCAGCCGTGAAGTCATTGCCATGTCCACGGCGGTAGCGCTGTCCCACAACATGTTCGACGCCGCGCTGATGCTGGGCATCTGCGACAAGATCGTCCCTGGCCTGATGATGGGCGCGCTGCGCTACGGCCACCTGCCGATGATCTTCGTGCCGGGCGGGCCGATGCCGTCGGGTATCTCCAACAAGCAGAAGGCCGATGTGCGCCAGCGCTATGCCGAAGGCAAGGCCAGCCGCGAAGAACTGCTGGAATCGGAGATGAAGTCCTACCACAGCCCTGGTACCTGCACCTTCTACGGCACCGCCAACACCAACCAGTTGCTGATGGAAGTCATGGGCCTGCACTTGCCCGGCGCTTCGTTCGTCAACCCGTACACGCCGCTGCGGGATGCGTTGACCCGTGAAGCTGCGCACCAGGTCACGCGTTTGACCAAGGCCAATGGCAACTTCACGCCGATTGGCGAGATTGTCGACGAGAAGTCCATCGTCAACTCCATCGTTGCGCTCAACGCCACTGGCGGCTCCACCAACCACACCCTGCACATGCCGGCCATTGCCATGTCGGCAGGCATCATCCTGACCTGGCAGGACATGGCCGACCTCTCCGAGGTGGTGCCGACCCTGTCCCACGTGTATCCAAATGGCAAGGCTGACATCAACCACTTCCAGGCGGCGGGCGGTATGTCGTTCCTGATCCGCGAACTGCTGGAAGCCGGCCTGCTCCACGAAGACGTCAACACCGTGGCCGGCAAGGGCCTGAGCCGCTATATCCAGGAACCTTTCCTCGTGGATGGCGAATTGGTCTGGCGCGACGGCCCGATTGAAAGCCTCGACGAAACCATCCTGCGCCCGGTGGCCCGTGCGTTCTCGCCGGAAGGCGGCTTGCGTGTGATGGAAGGCAACCTTGGCCGTGGCGTGATGAAGGTTTCGGCGGTAGCGCCGGAGCATCAGGTTGTCGAAGCGCCCGCGGTGGTGTTCCAGGACCAGCAGGACCTGGCCGATGCCTTCAAGGCTGGCCTGTTGGAAAAAGACTTTGTCGCGGTGATGCGCTTCCAGGGGCCGCGCTCCAACGGCATGCCGGAACTGCACAAGATGACCCCGTTCCTGGGCGTGTTGCAGGACCGTGGTTTCAAAGTGGCGCTGGTGACAGATGGGCGAATGTCCGGCGCGTCGGGTAAGATCCCTGCCGCGATCCACGTCAACCCCGAAGCCCAGAGCGGCGGGCCGCTGGCGCGGGTCCAGGATGGCGATATCATCCGTGTGGATGGCGTTACCGGCACCCTGGAGCTTAAGGTGGACGCCGAAGTATTTGCAGCGCGCACGCCTGCCACGGGCCTGTTGGGCAATAACGTGGGGGCCGGTCGCGAGTTGTTTGCATTCATGCGCTTGGCCGCAAGCTCCGCAGAGCAGGGCGCCAGCGCCTTTACCTCTGCCTTGGAGACGCTTAAGTGAAGCTTGCGCTGGTCGGTGACATCGGGGGGACTAACGCCCGTTTTGCGTTATGGCGGGATCAGGAACTGCATTCGATCCGCGTGCATGCCACGGCGGATCACGGCAGCCCTGAAGAGGCGATCAAGGTCTATCTCAAAGAAGAAGGCCTGCAAATCGGGGACATCGGTGCGGTGTGCCTGTCGGTGGCCGGGCCGGTGAGCGGCGATGAATTCAAGTTCACCAACAACCACTGGCGCCTGAGCAAAACCGCGTTTTGCCAGGCCCTGCAGGTGGATGAACTGTTGCTGGTCAACGACTTCTCGGCCATGGCCCTGGGCATGACCCGACTCAAGCCCGACGAATTCCGCGTGGTCTGCGAAGGCACGCCGGAGCCCTTGCGCCCGGCCGTGGTGATCGGCCCGGGTACGGGTCTTGGTGTCGGCACCTTGTTGGACCTCGGCGCAGGCCGTTGGGCAGCATTGCCGGGGGAGGGTGGGCATGTCGACCTGCCCCTGAGCAGCCCACGGGAAACCCAGCTGTGGCAACACATCTACAGCGAGATCGGGCATGTCAGCGCCGAAACCGCGTTGAGCGGTGGCGGCCTGCCACGCCTGTACCGGGCGATTTGTGCGGTGGATGGGCACGAGCCGGTGCTCGACACCCCCGAAGCCATCACGGCGGCGGGCCTGGCCGGCGATCCGGTGGCCATGGAAGTATTGGACCAGTTCAGCATCTGGCTGGGCCGAGTGGCGGGCAATAACGTCTTGACCACCGGTGGGCGCGGTGGCGTATACATCGTGGGTGGGGTGATACCGAGGTTTGCCGACTTCTTTATCAACAGTGGCTTTGCCCAGAGTTTTCGCGACAAAGGCTGCATGAGCGACTACTTCAAAGGTATTCCGGTGTGGCTGGTGACAGCGCCGTATTCGGGGCTGACCGGGGCGGGTGTAGCGCTTGAGCAAGCCTTTGCATAGGTCATAATGGCGCCATCGCAGGCAAGCCAGCTCCCACAGTCTGGAATGCATTCCAAGTGTGGAAGCTGGCTTGCCTGCGATGACGGCCTAAAGCGCACCCGATGATTTAAGCCAGGCCATAACAACAAGGAGGCCCCGTGAGCGTAATCAGTAAATCCATTCTCCTCGTCGACGACGACCAGGAAATCCGCGAATTGCTGCAAACCTACCTCAGTCGCGCCGGCTTCCAGGTCCGTGGCGTGTCCGACGGCGCGGGCTTCCGCCAGGCGATGAACGAGGCGCCGTGCGACCTGGTCATCCTCGATGTCATGTTGCCAGACGAAGACGGCTTCAGCCTGTGCCGCTGGATCCGCCAGCACCCGCGTCAGGCGCAGGTGCCGATCATCATGCTCACCGCCAGTTCCGACGAAGCCGACCGCGTGATCGGCCTGGAGCTGGGCGCCGATGACTATATCGGCAAACCATTCAGCCCCCGCGAGTTGCAGGCGCGCATCAAGGCACTGCTGCGCCGCTGCCAATTCGGCCAGGAGCGCAGCAGCGGCGGTGATGTGTGGGTGTTCGATGAATGGCGCCTGGATATGATCAGCCACCGCTTGTTTCATGTGGATGGTGAAGAGGTGATCCTCTCCGGTGCCGACTTCGCCTTGCTCAAGTTGTTTCTCGACCACCCGCAACAGATCCTCGACCGCGACACCATCGGCAACGCCACCCGTGGCCGCGACCTGATGCCCTTGGACCGTATCGTCGACATGGCCGTCAGCCGCTTGCGCCAGCGCCTGCGCGACACCGAGAAACCTCCGCGGCTGATCCGAACCGTGCGTGGCAGCGGCTATCAACTGGCAGCCAGCGTGGTTGCCGGCAATGCCCACTGAACCGCTGAACGAACGTCGCCGCCGCTTCCCGGTACCCCGCTCGCTGCTGGGGCGCATGTTACTGTTGACCTTGCTGGCGGTGCTGTTTGCCCAAGCGCTGTCCAGCGTGATCTGGGTGTCGCAACTGCGCGCCACCCAGCTTGAGGGCCTGGTGACCAGCGCCCGTAGTCTGGCGCACTCAATGACCGCCAGCGTGAGTTACTTCCGGTCGCTGCCGGTGGCCTATCGCCCGTTAGTGCTGGACCAATTGCGCAGCATGGGCGGCACGCGTTTTGTGGTGACCCTCAATGATCGCCCGCTGGACATGCAAATACTGCCCGAAACCCCGCGCAAGCAAGCGGTGCTGGTGGCGGTGGATGAAGTGCTGCGCCAGACCCTGGGTGCCGACGTGCATATCTCGGTGGAGTTTGTCAGCGCCGAAGACCTGCGCATCTTCAATGCCGGCCTGAAGCTCGACGAACTGCCACGTTCCTGGGCCCATTACGCGCTGACCCTGGAACCGGTGAACCCGCCGGTGCTGGTCACCCAGATCCAACTGGCACCCGGTGAATGGCTGTACATCGCCTCGCTATTGCCCGAGCCCTACACCAGCCTGGAAGAGCAAGGCCTGCCGTCCCAGCAGGTGTGGTTCATCGTGCTCACCAGCGGTTTTCTGCTGTTGTTCATCGGCCTGCTGGTGCACTGGCAAAGCCGGCCACTCAAGCGCCTGGCGCGAGCGGCGCGGGACATGTCCCTGGGCGCCGATGTGGAGCCGGTGGCTGAAGGCGGCGGCAGTGAAGTGGTGGAAGTGGGCCGTGCATTCAATGCCATGCGTGAACGCATCAGCCGTTACCTGACCGAGCGCAGCCAGTTGTTCAGCGCGATTTCCCATGACCTGCGCACGCCCATCACCCGCCTGCGCCTGCGTGTGGAATTGTTGGAAGACGAGAACCTGCAAAACAAATTCGGCCGTGACCTGGATGAGCTGGAATTGCTGGTCAAGGGCGCGCTGCAATGCGTGAAAGATACCGACATCCACGAAAACATCCAGCCGGTGGACCTCAACCACGTCCTCGAATGCCTGGTGGAGCCGTACCTGGCACCCCATGGCAATGGCCGAGTGACCCTTGATGGCGCGGCCCTGTCAGCCTACCCAGGCAAGCCGCTGGCGCTCAAGCGCTGCATCGGCAACCTGATCGACAACGCGCTCAAGTACGGGCAGAACGCGCATTTGCATATCGAGGACGATGGCGTGCAGTTCATCCTGCATGTGGATGACGAGGGCCCCGGTGTGCCGCAGCAGCGACTGGAGCAGGTGTTTGAGCCGCACTTCCGCCTGGCCGGCCAGCAGCAGGGTTACGGATTGGGATTGGGGATTGCGCGCAATATTGCCCACAGCCATGGGGGCGAAGTGAGTTTGCAGAACCTGCGTGAAGGCGGCCTGCGCGTTACCCTGCAACTACCAAGAACCTTGGACTAACAAACACCTGAGATCAAATGTGGGAGCTGGCTTGCCTGCGATAGCGGTGGTTCAGTTGACTCATTAGTGACTGACACACCGCCATCGCAGGCAAGCCAGCTCCCACATGTTGCTCTGCGTACATCAGATGCTCTGGCGCAACCGGGCCAGGTCGCGCAGCGGCGGCGCACCGAACAACCGGCTGTACTCCCGGCTGAACTGGGACGGGCTTTCATACCCCACCCGATACCCCGCTGCCGAGGCCTCCAGCCCTTCGGCAATCATCAGCCGCCGGGCTTCCTGCAAGCGCAGTTGCTTCTGGTATTGCAGCGGGCTCATGGCGGTGATCGCTTTGAAGCGATGGTGCAGGGTCGAGACGCTCAGGTTCACCTCTTTGGCCAGGTCGTCGATACGCAGCGGCTGTTCGTAGTTACCGTTCAGCCAGGTGATCGCCTGGCTCACCCGATGGCTCTGGCTGTTAGCCACAGCGATTTCATACAGGCGATAACCCTGCGGGCCACGCAGCAAGCGGTAGAGAATTTCACGGTTGATCAAGGGCGCGAGCATCGCGATGTCTTTAGGCGTGTCCAGCAAGCGGGTCAGGCGCAGCACCGCGTCGAGCAGTGCGTGATCGATGCGGTCGACGTACATGCCTCGTGAGGTCGGGCGCGAGGGCACGCCCATTGGCCCGGCCTCTGCGATCAGCGCGGTGAGCTGCGCCGGGTCGATATTGATGCGCACCGAGAGGTTCGGGTCCTCGGCGGTGGCGTCGATGATGCGGCCGGCCACCGGCATCGCCACCGAGAACACCAGGTAGTTGAGCGGGTCGTAGGCAAAGATCTCGTCGGCCAGGCGCACTTCCTTGCTGCCACTGGCAAGGATGCACAGCGCGGGCTCCACCAGCACCGGCATGAAATCCCGGGGTGCGTTGTGGCGGTTCAGGTACAGCGAGGTGATCGCCGTGCCGTAGGAGCCGTCCTCCCAGGTATGGCGGTGCACGATACTGGCCAGCTCGGCGCGTTGTTTCTCCATCTCGGCATCGAGGGGAGTGGACCTGGATTCGGGCGACGGCATGGGGCGTCCTCTACACGCTGCTTTGATGGGCTCAGCTTAGCGGCGACTTTTCAAAAAGTGTTACGTCGATTCTGCAGCATCCTTGCCTGATCCTGCGAGATAGCGTGAATCAGGCAAGTGCGCAGCCTGTCATCACCCTGAAACATGAGGCCTGGGCCTGGAATAAATCCTGGGGCCGAACGTCCTTCCTACGCTTCTCGCAGGATTGTGCAATAAGCCTGCAGGAATTGACTAACCGCGCCCACCCCCGCGCCGTTATCTTTGATCCTGTGGCAACACGCCCTCATTGTGCTTGCCGAGCATCACTTCTCAACGGGAGAGTCGAACATGTCCACCCCCATTCCCGCGAGCCATATGGCCTTTATCCGCGCCCGTAGCGGGTGCAGCACCGAACTCGGTGCACGCTTGAGCAGTTTGATCGAGCCAGGTCGCCAGGCCCAGGGTTGCCTGCAATTCTCGTTGCAGCACTCCCAGGTCGATCCCGATGTCTGGCTGGTGTCCGGGTTCTGGAGCAGCGAGCAGGCCATGAGCGCCTACTTCAACTCTCCGGCCCTGATGATTTTCACCGAGCTTCTGAACGACATGGTCGTGCGCAGCATGGACTTCCAGACCTTCACCGACGCATCGGCGGCACAGGCCTACGGCGAGTACCTGCAACTGGCCGGTTAACGGTTAGAATGGCCGACTTTCCATTGGCCAGGACCTGCAACATGGCACGTAAACAATTTGCCCACCACGAAGCCGTTTCCGCCGTAGTACCGGGCGAAGGTGGCTACAGCGCCGCCGTCGCCGTCAAGGCACTGGATGGCATGGGCGCACCCAGGTTTCACAAGATCCTTGATGGGCAGACGTTCAAGACTGCGTCCGATGCCGATGATGCGGCGACGTTGCAACTCGAGCATCTGGTCGATGTGGATGCAGAAGGCCAACTGACCTGGGCGACTGCTGAACGCTGAGGCAGCACACCTAACCAATGTGGTAGCTGGCTTGCCTGCGATAGCGGTGTATCAGTCACTCCTGAGTTAACTGACCCACCGTCATCGCAGGCAAGCCAGCTCCCACAGTTTTGATTGCATTTTAGTCAGGGTTTGGTGGCGCCTGGTCTGTGCATTTTGAACAGGGCCTCAGGCCCCAGCTGGAAATAATCCGCCGGGCCACCCCCGCGCAAAATCGGCTCGGCGGCAGCAGTGTCGTAGATCCCATCCTTGAGCAACCATTTGGCGATGTGCACCGCAACCACCTCGCCCAGCACCAGCCAGCTTGGCACCAACTGTTGGTCGGCACGTTGCAGTTGGATGATCTGCGTCACCTTGCACTCGAACGACACCGGGCTCTCGCCCACCCGTGGTACGCCAACGATTTTCGAAGCCACCGGCGTCAGCCCGGAGAGTTCGAATTCATTCACCTCGGGCGATACGGCCGCGCAGCTCTGGTTCATCTGCTCGGCCAGCGGGCGGGTGGCCAGGTTCCAGACGAATTCTCCAGTCTGTTCGATATTGTTCAGGCTGTCTTTACGCCCGACACTGGAAAACCCAATGATCGGCGGAATGTAGTTGAACGCATTGAAGAAGCTGTAGGGCGCCAGGTTCAGGCGGCCTTCGCGATCGTGCGAGGAGATCCAGCCAATCGGGCGTGGGCCGACGATCGCATTGAACGGGTCATGGGGCAGGCCGTGGCCGTTGGCGGGTTCGTAATAGTGGATGTCGTCAGGCATGGCCGGGGTTCCTGCTACGCGGTTTGGGAGGCGGTCATAGTGCAATTCATGGCGGTGAATTTCCATCGTGCCCATGGATTTTTCATACATCTGCCACCTATTTTTCACAGTTTCCCCTTCAGTCTGCGCCCAAGGTCAATACCCCCTATAAGACTGAGCCTTGGAGCTATCCACTGCATGAACAAACTTCCTCAGATTACCCTGGCGTTCTGGGTCATGAAAATCTGCGCAACTACCTTGGGCGAAACTGCCGGGGACTTGCTGTCGATGACCTTGAATGTTGGCTACGCCATCAGCTCCATGATCCTCATCAGCGTGTTCCTGGTGACCCTGGTGACGCAACTCTGGTCGAAAACCTACAACCCGGTGCTGTACTGGATCGTGATTTTGTCTACCAGCACGGCGGGTACCACAATGTCCGACTTCATGGACCGCACGCTGGGGCTGGGCTACGCCACCGGGTCGATGATCCTGATCGTGATCCTGATGATCATCTTTGCATTGTGGCACCTCAGTGGTGACTCGCTGAACGTGAACAAGGTGCAGACCTTCCGAGGGGAACTGTTTTACTGGATGGCGATCCTGTTCTCCAACACCTTGGGCACCGCATTGGGCGATTTCCTCGCGGACGATTCGGGGCTGGGCTTCGCCGGTGGCGCATTGTTGATCGGCTCGACCATCGCCGCGGTGGTGGTACTCAAGTACTTCACCCGCATCTCGTCGGTATTGTTGTTCTGGGTGGCGTTTGTACTGACACGGCCGTTTGGCGCGACCTTGGGGGATTTCCTGACCAAACCCCATGAAAAAGGCGGCTTGGATTTCGGCACCATCGGTTCATCCGCGGTATTGGCTGCGGTGCTGGTGGTGATGATTGCTGGCGCGTCGTATGCGCAGCGGCGCTATGGGCGCAATGAGGCCGCAGAGTTGTCCTAAGGCTAAATAAATGAGGGAGCGGGCTTGCTGTGGCGAGGTAGCTTGCTCCCGTTCGACAGCGTAGCTGGAGCCAGCTTTTTGGGGGCGCTTCGCACCCCAGCGCAAGCAAGCTTGCTCGCCACAGCAAGCCCGCTCCCACATTTTTTAGTCGGTGGTGATGCGTGAGTGTTTACGCGTGTCCTTCATGGTCACGTAGACCATCAACGATACGGCGATACACGCGGTCACGTACCAGTAGTAGCCAGTTTCCATACCGATGCTCTTGAACCACAGCGCGATGTATTCAGCGGTACCGCCGAAGATCGACACGGTCAGGGCATACGGCAGGCCCACGCCCAGTGCGCGGATTTCGGTCGGGAACAGCTCGGCCTTCACCACGGCGTTGATAGAGGTGTAGCCGCTGACGATGATCAGCGCCGCCATGATCAGGAAGAACGCGCCCCACCAGCTCTGGATGGTGTGCAGGGTGGTGAGGATCGGCACGGTGAACAGGGTGCCAAGCACGCCGAAGGCGATCAGGATCGGGCGGCGGCCGATTTTATCCGACAGCCCGCCGATGATCGGTTGCAGGCACATGAACAGGAACAGCGTCGCCGCCGAGATGGTGGTGGAGTCGGAGATGCTCATGCCGACCGTGTTCACCAGGTATTTCTGCATGTAGGTGGTGTAGGTGTAGAACGCCAGGGTGCCGCCCATGGTCAGGCCGACCACGGTCATCAGCTCCTTGGGATGGCGCATCAAGGTGCGCATTGCGCTTTCCTTGGCTTTTTCTTTCTTGGTGAACGACTCGGTTTCTTCCATGCCGCGACGCAGGTACAGCGCGACCACTGCACACAATGCACCGATGGCGAACGGGATACGCCAGCCCCAGGCATACAACTGCTCGGTGGTGAGCACCTGTTGCAGAACGATCAGCACCGCCAGCGCGATGAGCTGGCCGGAGATCAGGGTCACGTACTGGAAGCTTGAGTAGAACCCGCGACGTTCCTTGGTGGCCATCTCACTGAGATAGGTGGCAGAGGTGCCGTATTCGCCGCCGACCGACAGGCCCTGCAGCAGGCGGGCAAACACCAGCAGGATCGGCGCACCGATACCAATGATTTCATAGCCTGGGCTCAGGGCAATCAGCAGCGAGCCGAAGCACATCAGGTACACCGAGGCCATCAAGGCTTTTTTACGCCCGACTTTGTCGGCGTAGAGGCCCATCAGCCAGCCACCGATCGGGCGCATCAGGAAGCCCACGGCGAAGATCGCGGCGGTGTTGAGCAGTTGGGCAGTGGTGTCGCCTTTGGGGAAGAAGGCTTTGGCGAAGTACAGCGAGAAGGCGGCGTAGACGTACCAGTCGTACCATTCGACCATGTTGCCGACCGATCCGCTGAAGATCGACTTGATGCGGCTGGAGGTGGTGCGCTCCTGCGCTTTGACGGCCGTCGATCCCAGAGGCACGGTGTTGGAGTTATCCATTGAAGGATCCTTCATCTAGTTGTTTTTATGGAGCGGCGCGTGCGCAGCCTGTTGGGGCTATAGCAGGAGCTGTGCCAAGTAGAGGAAGGCCCGCAATAGAAGGGTTGCGGGATTTTATTGAGCGGAAATTCGCTGATGGTTTTGGGGTGGTGAGCGGAAATCCGCTTATGGCTGCAGTAATCGTTCCCACGCTCTGCGTGGTAACGCCTGTTGTGACGCTCCGCGTCGCGCCTTTAAAAAGCGACGCAGAGCGGCCTAGGCTGCGTTCCCACGCGGAGCGTGGGAACGATCAGTGTGGGAGCGGGCTTGCCCGCGATGGCGATCCAAAGATCGCTACACAAACATCTCCCTTACCAACCCATGCCGCTGCATCTTCTCATTGAAGGTACGGCGCGGCAGTTGCAACTCGGCCAGCACCGCCTTGATATCGCCCTTGTGACGCGTCAACGCGGCCTTCAGGCAGTGTGCCTCGAACGCCTCCTGCTGCGCCGCTAACGACTGCCCGGCTTCGACCCCTTGCGGTTCCGGCTCGTCCAGCCCCAACACCTGGCGCTCGGCGACGTTGGCCAGTTCGCGCACATTGCCCGGCCAGTCATGGCTGAGCAGGCGCCCCAACTGTGGCCCACTCAAGGGCTCGACCTGGCGGCCCAGACGCTCGGCGGCGCTTTGCGCAAAATGCTCGTACAGCAGGGGAATATCTTCGCGACGTTCACGCAATGGCGGCAGGCGCAGTTGCGCGACGTTGAGCCGATAGGCCAGGTCTTCGCGAAAGCGCCCGGCACGGGCTTCTTCCAGCAGGTCGGGCTTGGTGGCAGCGATGATGCGCAGGTCCACTTGGATACTCTGGTTGGAGCCCAGCCGCTCCAGCTTCTGTTCCTGCAATACGCGCAGCAATTTCACTTGCTGGGCCAGGGGCATGCTTTCGATTTCATCCAGGAACAAGGTGCCGCCGTGGGCATATTCCAGTTTGCCGATGCGTTTGCCGTGGGCGCCGGTGAAGGCGCCGCTTTCATGTCCGAACAGTTCGGCTTCGAACAACTGCTCGGGGATTGCCGCGCAATTGAGGGCCACAAACGGCTTCTTGGCGCGTGGGCCGAAGTCGTGCAGGCAGCGGGCGACCAACTCCTTGCCGCTGCCGGTCTCACCGCGAATCAGCACATTGACCGGCAAACTCGCCAGGTCCAGCACTTGGCGGCGCAAGCTTTGAAGGCCCTTGGACACACCCAGCAGGCTGGACTCCAACTGCGCGCGATGATCGGCCTGTTGATGCAGGCGGCGGTTTTCCAGGATCAGGCCACGCTTGTCCAACGCCCGGCGCAGGCTGTTGAGCAAGGCCTCGGGGCTGAAGGGTTTTTCCAGGAAGTCGTAGGCGCCGTCGCGCATGGCTTCGACGGCCATTGGCACGTCGCCATGGCCGGTGAGCAAAATCACCGGCAAATCGGCATCGCGGCGCTGCACCTCGGCCAACAGTTCAAGGCCGCTGAGCCCCGGCATGCGCACGTCGCTCAGAATCACCCCGGCAAAGTCCTTGGGCAGTTGCGCCAGGCACTCTTCGGCGCGGCTGAACAACTGCACGTCAAACCCCGACAGGCTCAGCCATTGCTCGACGGCCGTGCGAATACTGGCTTCGTCATCGACCACAATCACCGCGTTCAACATAGGTCTGGCGTCTCCAGGGCGATAGGCAGGGTCAAGGTGAAAATCGCGCCATCGCCACGGTTGGCGGCACTCAGGCGTCCGCCCAGTTCATGCACGATAGCGTAGGACACCGCGAGCCCCAAGCCGAGCCCGTCGCCCACCGGTTTGGTGGTGAAAAACGGGTCGAATACGCTGCTCAAATGTTCCTCGGCAATCCCGCCGCCACTGTCGCAGACGCTCAACTGCCATAGTTGCTGATCGGCGTGCAGGCGGATTTCCAGGCGCTTGCGCGGTTTATCGGCCATGGCGTCGAGGGCGTTGCGCAGCAGGTTGATCAGCACTTGTTCCAGGCGGATCGCGTCGCCACGTACCCAGGCCGGGCGAGTGAGGTCCAGCACCACGCCGATGGCTTCGTCACGCAGGCGCGCGTCGAGCAGGTGCAAGGATTGGTCGACCACCGTTGCCAGGTCCAGCTTTTCGCGCAGGCCGCTGGGGCTCTTGCGCGCGAACGTCTTGAGGTGGCCGGTGAGCGCCGCCATGCGCGTGAGCATGTCATCCAATGGCGTGAGAGCCCTGTAGGCATCGTCCACGCGACCATGGTCGAGTAACAGCCGCAGCGTCGCCAGTTGCATGCGCTGGGCGGTCAGCGGCTGGTTGATTTCATGGGCGAGGGCGGCCGACATCTGTCCCAATGCCGCCAGCTTGGCCGACTGCACCAGGCCATCCTGGGCGGTGCGCAGCGCCTGGGTGCGTTCTTCGACCAATTGCTCCAGTTCTTCACGGCTGCGCTGGCGCAAGCGGGCCAGGCGCCAGCGCTGGCTGAGGAACAGCCCCAGGAACACCAATGCCAGCCACGAACCCGCAGCGGCAAGGCCCGCGTTACGTTGGTCTTCAAAGGCAAACTGGGGTTTGCGCAACAGGTGCAGGGTCCAGCCTTCGCGCTTGAGCGGCAGCGACTCCCAGATGTAATTGGCGTTGCCGTCGGGGCCGTTGACGCGGATCAAGTGGCTGTTTTCGTCAAAGCGTTGCAGGGGCTGGGTGTCCAGCGGCTGCAGTTGCTTCTTGTCGTATTGGCGGGTGGTTTTGAGTTCAGCCAGATCATTTTCGGACAACGGCCGCAGGTTGCGATAACGCCAGCCCGGCTGGTTGGCGATAAACACGATGCCCCGCGCATCGCTGACCAACAGCAGGTCATTGCCCTGGGCCCATTCGCGCTCCAGTTCCGGAAACTCCAGCTTGACCACCATGGCACCGAGGAACTGCTCGTGCTCATCCACGACCGCGCTGGAAAGAAAGTAGCCCGGAATACCCGTGGTCACGCCCACTGCATAAAAGCGTCCGGTGCCCTGGCTCAAGGTCTGGCTGAAATACGGCCTGAACGCGTAGTTGTGGCCGACATAACTGCTGGGCAGGTTCCAGTTGCTGGCGGCCACGGCCAGGCCGGTGCGGTCCATCAGTTCCAGGGTCGAAGACTGCGCAGCGCCGTTGATGCGCTCCAGCTTGCGGTTGAGCCGGTCTTGCGTGGCGGCGTCCAGCGGGCCCTTCAAGGCGCTGATCATCTCCGAATCCAGCGCCAGTACGGCGGGCAGGGCACGGTAGCGTTCGATCAGGGTGTGCAGCGAGTTGGCATACAGCGCGAGCTGCTGATTGGCACGGGCGGCGTCGTCCACCAGGGCCTGGCGTTCGGCATGGCGCGTGGCCAAGGCGGCAGCCAGCACCGCACCGGCGATGATCAACAGAGAATAGAAGGTCAGGCGCAGGGGGCGAGGGATCACGATCATACGATGATGAACAGGCACGGTAAGGGGCGAGCACCATAGCATGGGCAGCTCATATCTTGTGACCAAGGAGCTTGTGTGGGAGCTGGCTTGCCTGCGATGACGGCCTGCCAGCCGACGGCTATCTACCTGACGCCCCACGATCCCAATGTGGGAGCGGGCTTGCTCGCGAAGGGGGCCTGGCAGGCGACACAGTTGGATTGTGTGCATATCCATTGCTGCGGTAACGGCCACTTAGGGTTCCGCCCTGACGGCGGGTCACTTTGGAAAAGCCCCAAAGTAACCAAAGGGCTCTTGCCCCACCACTCGGCACCTCGCCTAGGCTCGGTGTGCCCGAACGCAGGCTTGAATCCGTGGGCCGCCGCCACGCGCCATCCATGGCGCGGGGCGGCTAACCCGGCGTCCTGCCGGGTTACCCACGAATTCAAGCCTGCGTTCGGCCAGCGTGGTTTAACGGGGCGCCTGGGATCAAGATCAAAAGCAGGGCAAGAGCAAGAGCAAGAGCAGTTCCCTTGCTTCAGGCATAAAAAAGGCGACTGGGCCATGGGGCCGCAGTCGCCTTTATTCTTTTGGAAGAGGTGCTTACTGCACTTCTACCGCCAGGCTGTCACTGATCTTTTTCTGCCAGATGGCAGGACCGGTGATGTGGACGGACTCACCTTTGCTGTCCACTGCAACGGTGACCGGCATGTCTTTCACGTCGAACTCGTAGATGGCTTCCATACCCAGTTCGGCGAAGGCAACCACGCGCGACTTCTTGATGGCCTGGGCCACCAGGTAAGCGGCGCCGCCCACGGCCATCAGGTACACGGCCTTGTGGTCCTTGATCGCTTCGATGGCGGTCGGGCCGCGCTCGGACTTGCCGATCATGCCCAACAGGCCGGTTTGCTCGAGGATCTGACGGGTGAACTTGTCCATCCGCGTCGCGGTGGTCGGGCCCGCCGGGCCAACCACTTCTTCGCGCACCGGATCAACCGGGCCGACGTAGTAGATAAAGCGGCCCTTGAGGTCCACCGGCAAGGTTTCGCCCTTGTTCAGCATCTCGACCATGCGCTTGTGCGCCGCGTCGCGACCGGTAAGCATCTTGCCGTTGAGCAGTACGGTTTCGCCCGGCTTCCAGCTCTGCACTTCTTCCGGAGTCAGGGTGTCGAGGTTGACGCGACGGGCCGATGGGCCGGCTTCCCAGACGATTTCCGGGTAGGCGTCCAACGATGGCGCTTCCAGCGACGCCGGGCCCGAGCCGTCCAGCACGAAGTGCGCGTGACGGGTGGCGGCGCAGTTGGGGATCATGCACACCGGCAGGGACGCGGCGTGGGTCGGGTAGTCCATGATCTTCACGTCGAGCACGGTGGTCAGGCCACCCAGGCCCTGGGCGCCGATGCCCAGTTGGTTGACCTTCTCGAACAACTCCAGGCGCATTTCTTCGATACGGTTCTGCGGGCCGCGCTTTTTCAGCTCGTGGATGTCGATGGACTCCATCAACACTTCCTTGGCCATTACCGCGGCTTTCTCGGCGGTACCGCCGATGCCGATGCCGAGCATGCCCGGTGGGCACCAGCCGGCGCCCATGGTCGGAACAGTCTTGAGCACCCAGTCGACGATCGAGTCGGACGGGTTGAGCATGGCCATTTTCGACTTGTTCTCGGAGCCGCCACCCTTGGCCGCCACGTCCACTTCCACGGTGTTGCCCGGGACGATGGAGTAGTGGATGACCGCGGGGGTGTTGTCCTTGGTGTTCTTGCGGGCGCCTGCCGGGTCGGCGAGGATCGAGGCGCGCAGGACGTTTTCTGGCAGGTTGTAGGCGCGACGCACGCCTTCGTTGATCATGTCGTCCAGGCCCATGGTGGCGCCGTCCCAACGCACGTCCATACCCACGCGCACGAACACGGTGACGATACCGGTGTCCTGGCAGATTGGGCGATGGCCGGTGGCGCACATGCGCGAGTTGATCAGGATCTGGGCGATGGAGTCACGGGCTGCCGGCGATTCTTCGCGCAGGTAGGCTTCGTGCATGGCCTGGATGAAGTCAACGGGGTGGTAATAGGAAATGAATTGCAGGGCGTCGGCAACGCTCTGAATCAGGTCGTCTTGCTTGATCACGGTCATGAGTCGCGCTCCTCTATAAGGGAACATTCAATAAAGATGGCGCCAGTGTTGCATCGGTCGGCTGAAGCCATCTTTCCAAGGCACGCCAGAATGGTGCAGGCGCGACGCTAAAAAGGCGCGGCAGTATAACCCGGCACGGTGGCCGATACACCCGACTATGGTCAAACTGTCGCAGGCATGATTCCCTGTGCGCGCTCCTTATGATTGAGTCTTTATATGCCTGAACTGTACGTCGGCGAACGCCACTGGTCTGTATCCCTCGGCAGCAACCTGCTGGATGCCTTGAATCAGGCCGGCGTGGCCGTGCCCTTCAGTTGCAGGGCCGGCAGTTGCCATGCGTGCCTGGTGCGTTGCGAGGGTGAGGTTGACGACCAGCAGCCCGAAGCCTTGAGCCCGACGCAGCGTCAGCAAGGTTGGCGCCTGGCGTGCCAGTGCCGGGTCAGTGCAGACCTGAAGGTCGAAGCGTTTGACCCTCAGCGCGATGGCCTGCCCGCCCAGGTGGTGGGCGCCGATTGGCTGAGTTCGACGGTACTGCGCCTGCGCCTGCAACCGGAACGTGCCCTGCGGTACAACGCCGGGCAGCATCTGGTGCTGTGGGCGGGTCAGGTGGCGCGCCCCTATTCTCTGGCGGGCTTGCCCCAGGAAGAGCCGTACCTGGAGTTTCATATCGACTGCCGTCAACCCGGTGCATTCAGCGATGCGGCGCGACAGTTGAAGGTCGGTGATCCTTTGCGCCTGGGTGAACTGCGGGGTGGAGCACTGCACTATGACCCTGACTGGCAATCGCGGCCGTTGTGGCTGCTGGCTTCCGGTACTGGCCTGGGGCCCTTGTGGGGGGTGTTGCGCGAGGCGCTGCGCCAGGATCACCAGGGCGACATTCGCGTGATTCACCTGGCCCATGAGGCCGAAGGTCATTATCTGGCTGAACCCCTGGCAGCCCTTGCCGCCCGGCATGGGAACCTGACCGTGGAGCTATGGACCGCGGCGCAGTTGCAGCCGGCATTGGCGCAACTGCGGCTGGTTTCCCGGCATACCCTGGCCTTGCTTTGCGGGCACCCTGCCAGCGTCGAGGCCTTTTCCAAGCGCTTGTTCCTGGCGGGACTGCCGCGTAATCAATTGCTGGCGGATGTGTTTCTATCCCGCCCTTTCACTTTATGAAAAGCCTGCTCAAGTCGGTATCGGAGTTTAACGCCGGGTGCTGATGACGCCATCGCAGGCAAGCCAGCTCCCACAGTAGACCGAGTTGTCTAACTATTGTGGGAGCTGGCCTGCCTGCACTGAAATGCAAAAAGCCCCGCCATTCACAGGGCGGGGCTTTTGTTTTTCAGCCTGTCACTCAGACCTGCGGGTCGCCCACATGCAGGATCTTCATGCCATTGGTGCCACCGGTGGTGTGGTAGCTGTCGCCCTTGGTCAGGATGACCCAGTCGCCTTTCTCCACGACGCCGCGTTTGACCAGCTCGTCGATCGCCTTCTGGCTGACTTCGTTCGGTGCCAGCGACGCCGGGTCGAACGGGATGGTGTACACGCCACGGAACATGGCCGCGCGGGCCTGGGCTTCGCGGTGTGGGGTGAACGCGTAGATAGGCACCGAGGAGCGGATACGCGACATGATCAACGGCGTGTAGCCACTTTCGGTCAAGGCGATGATGGCCTTGACACCCGGGAAGTGGTTGGCGGTATACATGGCAGCCAGGGCGATGCTCTGGTCGCAGCTTTCGAAGACCTTGCCGATGCGATGGCTGGAGGTCTTGCTGGTCGGGTGCTTTTCGGCACCGACGCAGATACGCGCCATGGCCTGTACGGCCTCCAGCGGGTAAGGGCCGGCGGCACTTTCAGCCGAGAGCATCACGGCGTCGGTGTAGTCGAGTACGGCGTTGGCCACGTCGGACACTTCGGCACGGGTCGGCATCGGGTTCTGGATCATCGACTCCATCATCTGGGTCGCAACGATCACCGCTTTGTTGTGACGGCGTGCGTGCAGGATGATCTTCTTCTGGATACCGATCAGCTCGGCGTCACCGATTTCAACGCCCAGGTCGCCACGGGCAACCATCACGGCATCGGAGGCCTTGATCAGGCCGTCGAGGGTTTCATCATCGGCCACGGCTTCAGCACGTTCGATCTTCGCTACCAGCCAGGCGGTACCGCCGGCTTCGTCGCGCAGCTTACGGGCGTATTCCATGTCGGCGGCGTCGCGCGGGAAGGACACGGCGAGGTAGTCCACTTCCATTTCGGCGGCGAGCTTGATGTCGGCCTTGTCTTTTTCAGTCAGGGCCGGCGCCGTCAGGCCACCACCGCGACGGTTGATGCCTTTGTGGTCGGACAGCGGGCCGCCGATGATCACGGTGCAGTTCAGTTCGGTCGGCGTGGCAGTGTCAACGCGCATCACCACACGGCCGTCGTCCAGCAGCAGTTCGTCACCGACGCCGCAGTCCTTGACCAGGTCCGGGTAGTCGATGCCCACCACGTCCTGGGTGCCTTCGGTCAGCGGGTGGCTGGTGGAGAAGGTGAACTTGTCACCGATCTTCAGCTCGATCCGCTTGTTGGTGAATTTGGCGATACGGATTTTCGGGCCTTGCAGGTCGCCCAAGAGTGCAACGAAGCGGCCATGCTTGGCGGCGAGGTCACGCACCAGCTTGGCGCGAGCCTTGTGCTCGTCCGGGGTGCCGTGGGAGAAGTTCAGACGGGCGACGTCCAAACCAGCCAGAATCAGCTGTTCGAGGACTTCCGGCGAGTTACTGGCCGGGCCAAGGGTGGCGACGATTTTGGTACGACGGACGGACATGCACGGACTCCTGAGTTCAAGCGCTGGGGAAGGCTACTATGCTCTTTCGTTGTAGTCATTGTTCGTTTGCACTACTTATCGACGATTGGCTTGTTTTGGCTGCGGTTGAATGGGCAAACGCCTTGAAGATTTTCGATCAGGGGTCGATACACTTCACAAGACAGGAGAACCCCATGCGAATTTTGCTCGTTGCTGCCCTGGCCGTCAGTGTTGTCGGCTGTACCCGCTGGTCGATGGACCACCATTTGAACAACGCTTACCGCGCCTATGGGGTCGGTGATTGCCAGCGTGTCACCCTGGAGTTGTCCCAGGTCGATCGCGAGAGCCGAACTCGCCGCTACGTGCAACCGGAGGTTTCGATGTTGCGCGGGCAGTGCCTGGAACGCCAGAAACTGTTTGTCGATGCCGCACAGACCTATCAGTTCATCATCGGCCACTACCCGTCGAGCGAGTACGCCTATCGAGCCCGTGCGCGGCTCGATACCTTGCAGCAACTGGGGCATCTGCCGGCTGCAGGCCTGGCAAAACCAAGGCCTGCGTCGTTGTAAGGGTATTTGTCGCTTCATGGCTGGCCTGTCGCCAGTCTTGCGCTATTCTTTGAATGTCTGTTTGTGCAGTACCCATTCGAACGGATGCAATGCCCGGATTCGGCAGCTGTTTGGTGACAAGCGGTAGCTGTTGTCACACCGAGATCCAGGGAGAGCGAGCGATTGCTTGTTCCGAATCACTGGCCCGGCCAGATTTTTGGCTATTGGATGGCGACTTCACCATGTTTACCGAACGACGGATCGAGCGGCATCAACTGCCGTATTTTCTGCAGGTGTTCAATCGTATTACTGACAAGCCAATCGGCTATCTTGGAAATGTGTCTGAAAACGGTCTGATGCTGATCAGCTCGTTACCCATGATGACCGACGTGGATTTCGAGCTGCGCTTGAAAGTGCCGGTGGCGCAGGGCGAGTTCAAGGCAATTGACCTCACGGCAACCTGCTTGTGGAGCCATGAAGATGTCACCCCGCAGCATTACGACTCGGGGTTCAGCGTGCTTGAGGCGCCCGAAGAGTACCGGCACCTGATCAACGCGCTGTTGCAGTACTTCAGCTTTTATCCTTTGCAGGCCTCTGTCTGAATTATGCGTGGGGTCGTGGCCGTTTCCTGGCCATGCCCCTGCGCAGTCATCCTCAGAATACCCCGGCCTTTTTCCACTCCAGATAGCGCGTGACCAGCCCGGCACCCAGCGCCGATGGCAAGGTATCCAGCACCGACAGGCCATGAGCACTCAAGCGATCATGGCGTTGGTTGCGGGTGTTGAGGTAATCGATCGTGCCGCTGTAAGCCAGCGCTTCGGGCAGTGTCTGCACAGGCGCCTGGCGTAGTTGGTCGAGGACCTCTTCCCTCAGGCTGGCCACCAGTACCCGGTGATGCCTGCCGATACGCTGGACGGCAGCCATCAGCGCTTCATCCTCCTCATCCCGCAGGTTGGTGACGATGATCACCAGCGCCCGGCGTTTTTGACGTGCCAACAACTGGCTGGCGGCCGCCTGGTAGTCGGCGGTTTTTCGCGTGGTCTGCAGGTCATAGACCGCATTGAGCAACAGGTTCAATTGGCCACTGCCCTTGACCGGCTTCAGGTAGCGCGGCTGGTCGCTGGCAAACGTGCACAGCCCTACGGCATCGCCCTGTCTCAAGGCAACGTAGCTCAGCAGCAGGCAGGCATTGAGCGCGTGGTCAAAATGGGACAGTTCATCATCCTGGCTGCGCATGTGCTGGCCGCAATCGAGCATGAACACGATTTGCTGGTCGCGTTCGTCCTGGTATTCCCGGGCAATGGGCGTTCGTTGGCGGGCGGTGGCTTTCCAGTCGATCTGGCGCAGGCTGTCACCTTCACGAAACTCCCGCAGTTGATGAAACTCCAGGCCTAATCCTCGCCGCTGATGTTGGCGCACGCCCAGTTGGCTGAGCCAGTTATCCACACCCCGCAACTGCGCACCGTATAAACGTGCGAAATCCGGGTAAACACGAGTGGCATCGTGAGTCTCGACCCAGCGTCGTCCCGACCACAGCCCCAATGGGCTGGGCAGCAGCAGTTCGCAGCGACTGAAATGGAAGTGCCCGCGCCGCAAGGGGCGCACGCGATAGCCCAGCTCGGCACGCTCACCGGGGCGTAGTTGAATGGATTGAGGCAGGTTCTCCACAGCCAGGCCATCGGGCACGTGATCGAACACCTGCACGGTCAGAGGTTGCGGGTAGTCGTGCTCCAGGCACAGGCGTATTTCTTCCCAGCGCCCCAGCGCCAGGCTACCAGGCAATGTTCTGTACACGCGGGCCGAAGGGCGGCGACGCAAGCGTGCAGCATCCAGCATCGCCAGCAGCAACAGGGCCAGCAGCAGGCCCCAGGCTACCGAATGAAAGGTGGCGGGCACTTTGAACTGCAACGCTGCCGAGGCGCCCAACAAGATGTTCAAACCGAGCAGAACGCCCAGCCAGGTCAGCAGCAGACGAGTCGGTTTCATGGCCGCGTCATTGCCTTGGTGCTGCAATCTGGTCGAGTAACTGCTGTAGCACCTGGTCGACTTCCAAGCCGTCGATGTCCAGTTCTGGTGCGATGCGTACCCGGTGACGCAGTACCGCCAGGGCGCAGCCCTTGATGTCATCGGGGGTGACGAATTCGCCACCGCGCAACAGCGCACGGGCACGTGCCCCGCGTACCAGGGCGATGGAGGCCCTGGGGCCGGCACCGATGGCCAGCCCCGGCCAACTGCGCGTGGCACGGGCCAGGCGCACGGCGTACTCGAGCACCTGTTCATCCAGCGGCAGGTCACTGGCAATTTGCTGCATCGTTACTACGTCCGCGGCTTGCAGCACCGTACGCAACGGCTGTACCTCCAGCATGTCGGCCTTGGACGAGCGCGTCACTTCGCGGACCATATCCAGCTCTTGTAGAGCATCTGGGTAGTCCATTCGCACCTTGAGCATGAACCGGTCCAGCTCGGCCTCGGGCAGTGGGTAGGTGCCTTCCTGTTCGATGGGGTTCTGGGTCGCCAGCACCATGAAGGGCTGGCCGATGGGCAACGCCTCGCCCTCCAGGGTCACTTGACGTTCCTGCATGGCTTCCAGCAGCGCTGCCTGGGTCTTGGCGGGGGCACGGTTGATCTCATCGGCCAGCAACAGGTGGGTGAATATCGGCCCCTTGCGCAGTTTGAACTGTTCGGTCTGCAGGTCGTAAACGGCGTGGCCGGTGACATCGCTGGGCATCAGGTCCGGGGTGAACTGGATACGGGCGAAATCACCGCCAAAGCAGCGGGCCAGGGCTCGTACCAGCAAGGTCTTGCCCAGGCCTGGCACGCCTTCCAGCAATACGTGGCCGCCTGCGATCAGGGCGGTGAGCACGTCGTCAATCACAAGGTCCTGGCCAATCACGGCCTTGCGCAATTCCACGCGCAGCGCCTGCGCCTGCTGGCTGGCATGCTGAAGGTTTTCGGCGGTCAGGGTGGTGGCCAGTCGAGAGTCGCTCACGATTTCTGGTGCCCTGCTAACGGTTAAATTTGTTTTATCTTCCATAAATCAGTTACTTACCTAATTTAACGTTTTTCACGTGTTTTCACGTGTGGACCGAGTGAGTGAAGGCCAGCATGCACAATTGCAATCCTAAGAACCTTCTCATTTTGAGCTCGTCTGGAGTGGAGGTTAGGCTAGAGCAACCAGTAACGTTTCAGGTAGTGCACCCCAAGGCAGGTTGGTGACTTTGTTAGGAGAGTGTTGTAGAGGACGGGGTCTCGTCTGAAGGCCAGAATAGCCCTTTTCTGGAGAATCGAGCATATGCAACCTTGATGAGAAATGCCTATAACTGTAGTGGTCTAATGAAACCGGACACCCATTTTGACGAGAATGCTCGCCAGATCGAGGTGTCAGCTGACCAAACAACGCCGCTCCTTTACTCCTGAATTCAAGCGCGAGGCTGCCGATCTTGTGCTCAAGCAAAACTACAGCTACACCGAAGCCAGCCGTTCACTCGGCATTGGTGAATCGGCATTGCGTCGCTGGGTTGACCAGATTCAGAAAGAACATAAAGGCGTCACCCCGCAGAGCAAAGCACTGACTCCGGAACAGCAAAAAATTTAGGAGCTGGAAGCCCGGATTGCTCGGCTTGAGCGAGAGAAATCAATACTAAAAAAGGCTACCGCGCTCTTGATGTCGGAAGATCACGAGCGTTCGCGCTGATTGCCCAGTTGAGCACCCATGAGCCGGTTGATTGGCTGTGCAAGGTGTTTGACGTCACTCGCTCGTGTTACTACGCCCAGCGCCTGCAGCGCCGCACGCCCGATGTTGAACGGCTTCGATTGCGTAGTCGCGTCAGTGCGCTGTTCTCGAAAAGTCGTAGCGCTGCGGGCATTCGCAGCATCCTGTCGCTGATGCGTGAAGACGGTGAGCAGGTCGGTCGATTCAAATTGCGCAGCTTGATGCGCGAGCTTGATTTAGTCAGCAAACAACCCTGCTCCCATGCCTACAAACTAGCAACAGTAGAAAGACTGGATATCCCGAACACATTGAACCGCGAGTTCGACGTGCCAGCGCCCAATCAAGTCTGGTGCGGCGATACCACCCACATTTGGGCGCAAGGAAAGTGGCATTACCTGGCTGTCGTCCTGGATCTTTGTACGCGTCGGATCGTGGGCTGGGCGCTGTCGGAAAAGCCAGACGCTGAGCTGGTGATCTAAGCGCTGGATATGGCTTACGAGCAGCGTGGCAGGCCTTCGGACCTGCTATTCCACTCGGACCAGGGATCGCAATATGCAAGCCGACTCTTTCGCCAGCGGTTGTGGCGATACCGCATGCGCCAGAGCATGAGTCGACGAGGAAACTGCTGGGATAACGCACCGATGGAGCGCGTATTTCGCAGCTTGAAAACAGAATGGATACCGACCGTGGGTTATCGAACTGCGCAGGAAGCATAGCGCGATATCAGCCATTTTTGATGCATTGCTACAACTGGATTAGGCCTCATCAATTCAACGATGGGTTGGCTCCAGCGCGAGCCGAGGAAAAACTTAACGTCGTGTCTGGGATTAGTTGACCATTACAATTTGGAATAGGAACGGCGTTATGACTGCATGAAAGACCCGCTTAAAAGGCTGGAAATGGGGCCCACTTAATTAGGTGGACACCAAGGCCTTCGGCGGTTGCGTCAGGAAAGTGTGTTGGCCGGACAGATACATAAGAGCTTCGTTGGCGCATGGAAATCCTAGCGATAAGGGCAATCGCGTCCGCTTATGAATACGCGGACACCATCGCCCTTAATGCTGGAGTTCGGTAGGTGTGTTCGCCGCCCGCTTATTGCTCACCAGCGGAAAGCATCATCGATGCGTAGGTGTGAAGAGTTTGATAAGAGCGGCGATATCTGACGCCGGCGCTTTTTAGAGCTGGTAGGCGCAGTGCGGCTTCGCCGCACCAAATACCGCGACCACGCGTGCCCGTGCAGTGTCAGTGCCGGCCCGCATGTCCATGGGCTGGGTGGCGATCCAGATGGAGTCGATACGAATCACGTTGGCGTTGATGCCGTGATTGACGGCTACGCTGGAAATCGTCGCTTCAGGTTGCAGGCATTCCTGGACGACCTGGGGTTTGAACGATTTGGGGTAAGAGCTACGTTGGCCCATGGAAATCCTGGCGATAAGAGTAATCGCGTCCGCTTAAAATGATCTGACCCCGAAATGTTGGACATCAACATCCAGGGGTGTCATGAAAAAGTACACAGAGCAGGCGAAATTGTCGGTTGTTGAAGATTACTGTTCGGGGAGCGCAGGTCACAGAGAGGTCGCGCAT